>NZ_JBEXRO010000002.1:0-143072 GCF_040613095.1 Streptomyces sp. NPDC006309
CCGCGACCCCTCGCTCAGAACGCTGACGGACTCGATCGCGCCGGGGGCCGCATCGGCCGGTGCTGTCGGTTCAGAAGCCACAGCACCACGGTAACGCCCGTTCGTATAGGCACAAGAGTTCTTTTAGCTCTGTGAGCTGCACACCTTGACGACCTCCCGCAATAACACCAAGATTTGTTGGTGAAACCAGAGGAGGTCGCGATGACTCATGAGTCACAGCTCCAGGCGAAACGTCCGGTCAGCGCGTCGCTCGCCGGCCCGTACGGCCATCCGTTCCACCCGATCCTCGTCACCGTGCCGATCGGCGCCTGGGTGACCAGCCTGGTGTTCGACATCGCTTCCCACGTCGTCAACCGCCCGGGCTTCCTGACCCAGGGCTCGGAGTGGCTGATCGCGGTCGGCGTGATCGGAGCCCTGCTGGCGGCCACCGTCGGATTCCTCGACCTGTTCGCGATCCCCACCGGCACCCCGGCCTTTCGCACGGCCTTGGTCCACATGACGTTGAACCTGCTGGTGACGGTCGCCTACGCCGTCAACTTCCTGTGGCGCTACAGCACCTACACCGACGGCGGGAGTGTCGGCCCGGGCAAACTCATCCTGTCCGCGATCAGCCTGGCCGCCCTGGGAGTCTCGGGTTTCCTGGGCGGCAAGCTCGCCTACCGCTACGGCGTACGGGTCGCCGACGAAAACACCCAGGCCGAGGGATACACACCCCGGCACGGCACGGGAGACCCCCGCTCAGCCGTGTGACCCGGCCCCCGACCCGCCACAGCGCGGCCCCGCCCGGGCGGCTGGGGCCGGCCGGCTCTTCTCGACACCGACACCGACACCGACACCGACACCGATGTCGAGCTATCGACATCGACACTCACTCGGGAGTTCCCCATGGACATCGCCGCACTGATCGCCTGGGTGGTCACCGCCCTCGGCGGCTTCTACATGCTCGGCACCTGGATCCGGCGCGGCGGCGTCCGGCAGCAGCAGTCCGGCACCAGCCGCCTGCCCGCGCCCGTCATCTTCGGGCACTTCGCCCTGGCCGCGATCGGGCTCGTGGTGTGGATCATCTATGTCGTGGCCGACAAGAGCGCCCTGGCCTGGACCGCCTTCGGCCTGCTCCTGCCGGTCGCCCTGCTGGGATTCGTGATGCTGGCCCGCTGGGTCCCCGTCTACCGCGACCGGGCCGCGGTGCCGGCGACCCCGGCCGCCGCAACGGCCCAGGGAGCCGACGCGTCCGTACCGGCCGAACGTCACTTCCCGCTGCCGGTCGTCCTCGCACACGGACTGTTCGCCGTCGTCACCCTCGTCCTGGTCCTGCTCACCGCCCTGGGCATCGGGGGCAGCTGAGATGACCGAACGCCCGCACAGCACCACCTCCCGAATAAGCCCGCACGAAGACCCGCTTGACGAGGAAGGAGCCGTACCCGCGCGGTCCCACCTCCGGGTCGTGCACGAGCCCGGCACCGTCGACCTGGCCGCGGCGGAAGCCGCGGCCGGCCAGTTCCTCGACGCCCTCGGCATCTCCACCGCCTCGGACAGCCTGCGCGGCACCCCCGGCCGCATGGCCCGCGCGTACGCCGAACTGTTCAGCCCGCGCCCCTTCGACCTGACCACCTTCCCCAACGACGAGGGCTACGACGAGCTCGTCCTGGCCCGCCGCATCCCCGTACGCTCGGTGTGCGAACACCATCTGCTGCCGTTCGTCGGCACGGCGCACGTCGGCTACCTGCCCGGCACCCGCATCCTCGGCCTGTCCAAGCTGGCGCGCGTCGTCGAACACTTCGCCTGCCGGCCGCAGGTCCAGGAACGGCTGACCAAGCAGGTCGCCGACTGGCTACAGACCCACCTGGAGCCCAAGGGCGTCGGCGTGGTCATCGAGGCCGAACACTCCTGCATGACCCTGCGCGGTGTCCAGGCCACCGGATCGAGCACCATGACCTCCACCCTGCTGGGCCTGCTGCGTTCCGACGCCCGCTCCCGCAGTGAGTTCCTGGCCCTGACCGGCGCGACCACCTGACCGGCGTGACCACCTCCTGACCACCGGCGCCGCCGCACGTGGCCCGGCCCGAACATCGGAACATCACGGCACATGGAAATCTGGATCAACCCTGCCTGCTCGAAGTGCAGCTCCGCCCTGTCCCTGCTGGACGCGGAGGGCGCCCGGTACACCGTGCGGCGCTATCTGGAAGAGCCGCCCACTGCGGACGAACTCGAGCGGGTGCTCGCCCTGCTGCAACTGGAACCCTGGGACATCACCCGGCTCTCCGAACCGGCCGCGGCCGAGCTGGGCATGGAGACATGGGAACGGGACACCGCGCACCGCGACCGCTGGATCGAGGCCCTGGCCACCCGGCCGATCCTGATCCAACGCCCGATCATCACGGCGGACGACGGCACAGCGGTCGTAGGCCGCTCACCCGATGCCGTACGGTCGGCCCTGCGCTGAGAGACGACTGCCAGGTCCTTGCGCCGGGGCGCAGTTCGGTGAGCGAGCCGCGGACGCGGCACCCGGTGCGGTCGGGCCCCGGTGCACTGACCTGTCCTGGATCAGTGACGGCGCCCGGCCGGGAACCGTGGCCGGGCGGCCATCAGCCGGTGGCGGTCGTGCACGTGTCCTGCCACGGCGTGGCCGGTCCGAGTCCTATGCGGTCCGCGCTGTCGCCGGCCGACGGGGAGCTGACCGTCGCCCGGATCCTGGAACACGCCGCGGCCGCGGCGCCCGGCCCGGACTGTCCGCTGGTCGTGCTCAGCTCCTGCGAGACCGATCTGAGCACGGGCGACCACGACCGCTGGCCCTCTCCACCGCCCTGGTCGCCGGGGGCGCGGCCGACGTGGTCGGCTCCCGCTGGGCCGTCGACGACAGCGCGACCGCGCTGCTGATGGCCGTCTTCCACCACCTGCTCACCGGCCAGGACCTCGCTCCCACTGACGCGTTGCGCGCGGCCCAGCTGTGGATGCTCGGCCCGGACCGGCGGCCCCCGCCCGGCCTGGACGACCCACTGCGCCGCGAGGCCGCCCACGCCGACCTGCACGAGATCCACCGGTGGGCCGCCTTCACCCACCAGGGCAACCCCGCGGCACGCTGAGGAGGACGCCCCCAGCGGCGGCTCGGGTCTGGCGGTCCCGGAGGTCGCGGAGGTGCCGCTGCGGCATCCCGCAGTCGAGCGGACCGCGGTGATCGGCATCCCGGACGACCTGGCTCGCGAGGTCAGCAGGCCCCGCCGGGCGCGGGTGGGGCGGTGACGCCCGCTCCGGTGCCGGTGCCGGTCACAGGCCGTCCGGTGCGCCGAGCCCGGTGAGGGCGCCCACCGGGTCCAGGTCGGGAGTGCCACGGGGCCACCAGTCGTCCTGGCCGGGCTCCGACTCGTAGGCGTACCACAGGCCGTCGCGGCCCAGGCGGAGCTGGACGTGGCCGCGCGGGTGGGTGAGACGGTTGTGCCAGGGGCGGAACGCCGGGAGGTCGGCGGCGAGCAGCAGCGGACGGGCCCGGTCGAAGCGGCCGGCCGGCGGATCCCAGTGCTCCTCCAGGACGGCCAGCCCCTCCACGCCGCCCTGCCGCCAGGCCGCGACGGCCCGCGCCAGGTCGGCCGGGGTGCGGCCGGCCGCACCGGCCAGCGTGGCGTACAGCGTGCGGGTGCCGGCGGTCAGCCCGGAACCGGGGCGGGCCGCGGCGAGGCGCACCGCGTCCTGCCACAGGGTCAGCCCGCCGACCGGATCGCGTCCCGTACCCAGCAGCGCGTGGGCGCGGGCGGCGGCGTCGGTCGCCAGCTGGTCCAGCGCGAAGGGATCCGGGCCGCCGGGCGCCGACGGATACACCGGAGGCTGCTCGGGATGCGGTGGCACCGGCAACGGCGGAGGCAGCGGCGGCAGTCGGCGCGGGACGAGAGCGTCCACGGCCCGGACGCCGGGCAGGGACTCGGGCTGCCGGTCCTGCGCGGCACGGGCCGCGCGGGCGGCGCTGCGCCGGGACAGCGCGTCGAGCAGCTCCTTCTCGCCCCGACCGCGGAGCAGCAGCAGCACGAACGGGTCGGCATCGAGGAGGCGGGCCGTCTGGTAGCAGAGGGCGGCGGCGTGCTTGCAGGGGTGGCCCGAGTCGGGACAGCTGCACCGGGGCGCGAGGTCACCGGGACCGGGCAGCAGGCCGACACCGCAGTCGGCGAGGGAGTGGGGCAGCTCCTTGTCGAGCAGCGCCGCGATGTGTCCCGGCCGGTCGGCCGCCGCGTCCAGGAAACGCTCCCAGTCCTCGTCCTCCAGCGTCCGTAGCCGCACCTGGACGCGGTAGGGCCGGGGCCGGCTGCCGCGCACGTACGCCAGCACCAGACCCGGGGTGACGGTGATCGCGTCCACATGTCCCTGGTCCGCGTAACCACGGCCACGCGCCAGCCGCCTGGGATCCAGCGCCCCCTGCTCCAGCGCCTCCACCCAGGCGTTCCCCCACCAGGTCCCCGCGAACGGCTCCCCGTCCCCGCCGGCCTCCCGCGGCCCGAACGCCGGGAACGTACGCCGTAGTTCGGTGTCCCGGTGCGGGGTGGCCATGCTGGCGGGCACCTTCGCGGCCGCGGACCCGCGAACGACCGACGCGGACACCGAGCCAGCGGGCACGGGCCCGGCGGAGGCGTGCCCGGCGGGGGCGGAACCAACGGGCCAGAGCGCGGGGGCCGGTGAGGAAGGCGCGGGAGCCGAGGCGGCCGGGGCCGAGGCGGCGGAGGGTGCCTCGGGCGCGGGTGACGCGGTCGAGGGCACGGGCCGCGACGCCGACGGCATGGGCGCCGGGGAGGCGGGCGTCGACGGCGTGGGCGGGGAGGCGGGCGCAGGCGCCGGGGGCATGGCCGGCGCCGGGGGCATGGATGTCGGAGGGGTGGGCGGCTGTGTGACCGGAGACGCCGAAGAGGGCTGCTCGGTGGGTGTGGTCGTGGCCCGGGTGGGCTCCTGGGGCGCCATCGGCCCCCCGGACTCCCCCGCCCTCTTGGACTCCACCGTCCTCTCAGGGTCCACCGACCCCTCGGCCGCGACGTCCCTCACAGACTCCCCGGAGCCCTCCGCCGCCACGCCCCCCTCACACTCCACCGACCCCTCGGCCGCCAAGCCCCCTTCGACCTCCGCCCCCTCCTCCGGTGTTTCCGCCGACGTGGGCATGCGGAAGGCGTTCGCCAAGTAGTGCCGCATGTCCTGTACGGCCCTGGTCCTGGCGCCCTCGCTGCCCTCCCCCGGTGCGGACGGGGAACCCGGCCCAAAGGGACCGGAACGCGGAGGGACGCGCCGCCCACGCCGGCGCTCCTCCGCCTCCGTGCTCAGGGCTTCCCGCCGGGCCGCGCGCAGCGCCTCGCGGGCGACATCACCGGGACGCCTGCCCGCGGCACCGGCCGGCGCCGCCTCCGGCGCCGTGGCCTCGGCGCGGGCGTCGGTCCCCGGTGCCGGACCGGCGGCCGGCGGTGTGACGCCGTTGTCCCGGCGCGTGGCAACGGCGGCCCTGAGCGCAGCGCGCGCCACCTCGGCCGCCTCAGGCTCACCGCCATCCGGCAGCACCGCCCGGTCCTCTTCACTCGCCCCCGGCTCACCACCGCCCGGAGCCACGGCACGCGTCCCGTCTCCCGCCCCGGGGTCCCCACCGCCGGGCAGCGCCGCCCGCTCACCGCCACCCCGAACCTCCGCACGCGCCCCCTCGCCCGGGTTCGGCTCCACGGGGCCGGGGATCTGCGTCGGGTCCGTGGCCGGGTGGTGGGCCTGAGGGGTCGGTGGCCGGGTGTCGGCCTCGGGGCGGTTCCTGGCCGCCCGCAGGGCCCGGCGGGCGGCGTCGCCGGGGCGGTCGGCGGCCGTCACCGGGTCCTCCGCAGGGAGACGAGGTCGGACAGTTCACGGTCGGTCAGTTCGGTGAGCGCGGCCTCACCGGAGCCGAGGACGGCGTCCGCGAGGGCGCGCTTCGCGGCGAGCATCTCGGCGATGCGGTCCTCGACGGTGCCCTCGGTGACCAGGCGGTGGACCTGGACGGGCTGGGTCTGTCCGATGCGGTAGGCACGGTCGGTGGCCTGCTCCTCGACGGCCGGGTTCCACCAGCGGTCGAAGTGGACGACATGGCCCGCGCGGGTGAGGTTCAGGCCGGTGCCGGCGGCCTTGAGGGAGAGGACGAGGACCGGGGTCTCGCCGCTCTGGAAGCGGTCGACCATGCGCTCACGCTCGGGTACCGGAGTGCCGCCGTGCAGGAGGTCCATGGGGATGGCGCGGGCGGACAGGTGGGCGGCGAGGAGGCGGGCCATGCCGACGTACTGGGTGAAGACGAGCGCGGAGCCGTCCTCGGCGAGCAGGGTGTCCAGCAGTTCGTCCAGGAGGGCGAGTTTGCCCGAGCGGGCGGCCAGGCCGTCGGGGCGCGGCTGCTCCTTCAGGTACAGCGCCGGGTGGTCGCAGATCTGCTTGAGGGCGCCGAGCAGCTTCAGCACCAGGCCCCGGCGGGCCATGCCCCCGGCGGTCTCGATGGCCAGCATCGACTCGCGCACCACCGCCTCGTACAGCGCGGCCTGTTCCCGGGTGAGCGGCACCGGGTGGTCGGTCTCGGTCTTGGGCGGCAGTTCGGGGACGATACCGGGGTCGGACTTCTTGCGGCGCAGCAGGAAGGGCCGGACCAGGCGGGAGAGGCGCTCGATCGCTTCGGTGTCCTCGCCGTTCTCCACCGCCCGGGCGTGCCGGGCGCGGAAGGACTTCAGCGGGCCGAGGAGGCCGGGGGTGGTCCAGTCGAGCAGGGCCCACAGTTCGGAGAGGTTGTTCTCCACGGGGGTGCCGGTGAGTGCCACGCGCGCGGGGGCGGGAATGGTGCGCAGCGCCTTCGCGGTGGCCGAGTACGGGTTCTTCACGTGCTGCGCCTCGTCGGCGACGACCATGCCCCAGGGCTGCTCGGCGAGTCGCGCGGCGGTGGAGCGCATCGTGCCGTACGTGGTGAGGAGGAAGCCGCCGGCGAGGTCGTCCAGGGTGCGGTCGGGGCCGTGGAAGCGGCGGACGGGGACGCCGGGCGCGAACCGGGTGATCTCGCGCTGCCAGTTGCCGAGGAGGGAGGCCGGGCAGACGACGAGGGTCGGTTCGGTGCGGGCCCGCTTGAGGTGCAGGGCGATGAGGGTGACGGTCTTGCCGAGGCCCATGTCGTCGGCGAGGCAGCCGCCGAGGCCGAGGGAGGTCATGAGGTCGAGCCAGGCGAGGCCGCGCCGCTGGTAGTCGCGCAGGGTGGCGTGCAGGCCGGGGGGCGGGTCGGCGGGGTGCAGGCCCGCGGTGAGGCGGTCGCGGAGGGTGGCGAGCGCGCCGGCGGGTACGGCCTCGACGGTCTCGCCGTCGACCTCGGCGGTGCCGGTGAGGGCGACGGACAGCGCGTCGACGGGATCGAGCAGGCCCAGTTCGCGTTTGCGGGCCTTGCGGACGAGGGCGGGGTCGACGAGCACCCAGCGGTCCCGGAGCCGTACGACGGGGCGGTGGGCCTCGGCGAGGGTGTCCATCTCGGCCTCGCTGAGCGGGTCGCCGCCGAGTGCCAGCTGCCAGCGGAACCGGAGCAGCTCCTCGCTCTCGAAGAAGCCGGTGCCGTCGGTCGCCGAACCGGGCGCCGGCCTGACCACCGCGGCGGCGGTCAGGCCGCGGGCGAGGTCGCGGGGCCAGTGGACGGCGACTCCGGCGGCGGCCAGCCGGCTCGCGGCGACGCCGAGCAGTTCGCCCAGCTCTTCCTCGCAGAGGGCAAGGACGTCGGGTACGTCCTGCTGGGCGAGGCGGTCCAGGGGCGGCCACACGCGGGCGGCGCGCCGTACGGCCAGGGCCGCGTCGACGCGCGCGCGGGGGCCGAACGCCGTGTCGGCCTCTCCGGCCCACAGGGCCGCCGCGTCGGCCACCAGGGTGGGGTCGGCGAGGCTGTGGACCTGCACGATGGCGGCTCCCGCGGCGCGCGCGTCCTCGTGCGCGCCGGCGTCGAACACGTCGTACGCGGACAGGTCCAGGCGCAGGGAGATGCGGACGCCGGCGTCCATGCCGGCGGCGACCTCGGCGGCCCAGGCGTGCGCCCCGGGCAGGGCCTGCGGCTCGCGGGCGGCGAACGGGCGGCCGGCTGCGGCGAAGGCCGCGGGGGTGCGGGGCAGGGTGTCGGCGACCGCGTCCAGGAAGGCGCGGACCAGGGCCTCGGGTTCGGGCAGCCGGAGCGCCCCCGGGCCCGGGAGGGGCACGGCGTGGCCCTCGGGGGGCAGGGCGGCGGCGATCGCGCGCAGGTGGGCGATGTCGTCGGGTTCCAGTGGGCCGGCCCGCCAGGCGTCGTGGCCGGCGGGGGTCAGGCCGGGGAGCAGCCGGCCGCGGGCGACGAGCCGCAGGGCGTGCAGGGCGGCGGCGCCCCAGCAGGCGGTGGCCGGGTGGGCGGCCGGGTCGCGGCGGGCGCGGACCAGCAGCGGCAGGGCCTCGGCGAGCGGCAGGGTCAGCGCGGGCACCTGCGCGCGGCGCACGCCGGCACCGTGGCGTCGTACGACCGTCAGTTCCTGGGCGTCGGTCCCGGCCGCGGCGGGCAGTGGGTCGCCGTCGGGGTCCCAGAAGGCGAGGCGGCCCTCGCGCGGCAGGGGCGCGGGCAGGTAGACGGACGCGAGGCGCGCCGGGACCGGGTGCCCGGGGTCCGTCTCCGGGCCGCCTCCCGTGCGCTCGGCGAGCGCCGTCGTGCCGTCCATATGTCCTGCCACCTCCCGTCCGGGTGCCCGTTCGCGATGTCTTCGACTCTACGGGCGGGGTCTGACAGTCGGCTCCGGGGGCGGGGCGGGGCCGGTGGTCAGGGGACCGTGCGGGAGACGACGAACACCATCGGGCGTTCCGGGTCGGACAGGTTGACGACCACGTCCTGGGTGGGCGCCGGGTTCTTCTGCGCGTGGGTCAGGCCCCACCAGGGGCCGGGGCCGGTGAAGGTCCAGCCGCTGACCTTCCGGTCGCGTTCGCCGACGGCGATCTCGTTCTTCCTCAGCTGGTCCCGGCGCGCGCCCATGGTCTGGAGGAAGCTGTCCAGGCCGGCGGGGTTGGTGCGGAACTGCACGTAGAGGCGGCTGGTCTTCCAGTTGTTGGTCTCGTAGGAGGCGATGTCGTCGGCGGGGTGGGGGACGGTCACCTGGTAGAGGCGGCGCTGCACCTTCGACGGCCAGCCCGGGGTGAGGCCGGTCGCCGAGTACTTCTCCTCCTTGTCCTTGCCGCTGTTGCGGCTCTGGTTGGCGGAGATCACCAGGTAGCCGGCCGGTACGCCGATGAGCAGGACGATGATCAGCAGGGTGAGCGCCCGGCGTCTGGCCTTGTGGCGCGGGTCCTCGGCCGGCCGGCGGGGTCGGTCCGGCGGGGGGGCCTGGCGGGGCAGCGCCGCGGTCATGCCGTGTCCGCGTCGCGGCGGGACTGGGTGTAGCGCTCATAGCGGTCGTGGCGTTCCACGCGGCGGCGTTTGGCGCGGCGGAACCGGCGGGCGACCAGCCGGGCCAGGTCGGCGGCGCCCACCATGCCCGCCTCGGGACCGAGCTGGGCGCGGGTGATGCGGGCCTCGGGCCGGTATCCGCGGCCGGTGAGGTGGCGTTTGAAGGCTTCCCGGGCGGGGCCGATGAGCAGGTCGTCGGCGGCCGAGACACCGCCGCCGATGACGAAGCAGGAGGGGTCGAGGGCGGCGGCGAGGTTGGCGATGCCGACGCCGAGCCACTGCCCGATGTCCTGGAGCAGCTCCACGCACATCGCGTCGCCCTCGCGGGCCAGCTCGGTGATCATGGGGCCGGTGATGTCGCCGATGTTGCCGTTGACGTGCTCGATGATCCCGTAGGCCACCGGGGAGTCGGCGGCGGCCAGCTCCCTGGCCTCGCGGACGAGCGCGTTGCCGGAGCTGTACTGCTCCCAGCAGCCGCGGTTGCCGCACGGGCAGCGGTGTCCCTGGGGGACGACCTGCATGTGGCCGAACTCGCCGGCGACGCCGAACTTGCCGCGCTTGACCTGGCCGTCCTCCAGGATGGCGCCGCCGATGCCGGTACCGAGGGTGATCATGACGAGGTGGTCCTCGCCGCGGCCGGCGCCGAAGCGCCACTCCGCCCAGGCGGCGGTGTTGGCGTCGTTGTCGACGAGGACGGGCACGGAGAGCCGGCTGGCGAGGCGGTCGCGCAGGGGCTCGTTGCGCCAGGAGAGGTGGGGCGCGAACAGGACGCGGTTGCGGTCGGCGTCGACCCAGCCGGCGGCGCCGATGCCGACCGCGTGCACGTCGTGCCGGTCGGAGAGGTCCAGGACGAGTTCGGCGATGGTGTCCTCGACGACCTTGGGGCTCTTGGACTTGTCCGGGGTCTCCGTGCGGAGCTTCTCCAGGATGTTGCCGTCGGCGTCCACGACGCCCGCCATGACCTTGGTGCCGCCGATGTCGATGCCCACCGTCGGCACCCGGGGTGCGGTCAGGTGGGACCGGCGTTCGCGGGTGCCGACCGTACGGAGCACGGGGGCCCGGCGGGAGCCGATGGGGGCGGTGAGGTCGCGGTAGGTGCTCATCGCTTGTCGATTCTGCCGCACGCTCACGCTGAGTGCTGCGCGGGGCGGGACGAGGCAGTGCCCGTCCGGTGCCGGGCGAGGCCGCGGCCCGGCCGGCCGCGGCCTCGCGCGCAGCCGCGCGCCGGGCCGGGCCCGCGTCGCTCAGCTGCGCTGTAGTTCGTGGCGCAGGGTCTCCAGGTCGGATCCGCCCGCCATCTGGCGCGTCAGCTCGTCCAGGGTGATCTCGTCCCGTGTGTGGTTTCCCACCATGGTGCCGCGCCGGAGCAGCACGAACCTGTCCCCCACCAGATACGCGTGCTGCGGGTTGTGGGTGATCAAGACAACGCCCAGGCCCTCGTCACGTGCGGCAGCCACATATTTCAGCACCACACCGGACTGCTTCACGCCCAGGGCCGCGGTCGGCTCGTCCAGGACCAGGACCTTCGCGCCGAAGTGGACGGCGCGGGCGATCGCCACGCACTGGCGTTCGCCGCCGGAGAGGGTGCCGATGGGCTGGTCGACGTCGCGTAGGTCGATGCCCATGCGGAGCAGGGCCTCGCGGGTGGTGCGGCGCATGAGGCCGGTGTCCAGGCGCCTGAAGGGGCCCGCGCCCGTGCGGGGCTCGGAGCCGAGGAAGAAGTTGCGCCAGACCGGCATGAGGGGGACGACGGCGAGGTCCTGGTAGACGGTGGCGATGCCGCGGTCCAGGGCGTCCCGGGGCGAGGAGAGGGTGGTCTCCTCGCCCTCGATGCGCAGGGTGCCGGTGTCGTGCCGGTGCAGACCGGCGATCACCTTGATCAGCGTCGACTTGCCCGCGCCGTTGTCGCCGAGGACGCAGGTGATCTCGCCCGCGCGGACCTCCAGGGAGACCCCTTCGAGGGCGCGGACGGTGCCGTAGCGCTTGCTGACGCCGGTCAGCTCGACGAGTGTCACTTGGAGGCCTCCGCGCGCTTGCGGACCCAGGCGTTGAGCAGGGTCGCGAGGAGCAGCATCGCTCCGAGGAAGAACTTGAACCAGTCGGGGTTCCACTCGGCGAAGACGATGCCCTTGCTGGTCATGCCGAACAGGAGCGCGCCCACGGCGGAGCCGACCGCGCTGCCGTAGCCGCCGGTGATCAGGCAGCCGCCGATGACGGCCGCGATGATGTAGATCAGCTCGTTGCCGACGCCCTCGCCGGACTGGACGGCGTCGAAGGAGAAGAGCAGGTGCTGGCCGGAGATCCAGGCGCCGAGGGCGACGCCCATGTAGAGGCCGATCTTGGTACTGGCGACCGGGACACCGACCGCGCGGGCCGCGTCCTCGTTGCCGCCGACGGCGAAGATCCAGTTGCCGGTGCGGGTGCGCAGCAGGATCCACGAGGCGACGGCCACCAGGCCGAGCCACCACAGGATGGTGACCTTGACGCCGACGCCGCCGACGGTGAGCGTCGAGGCGAAGACGGCGTGGGCGCTCGGGAAGCCCTCCATGTCGCCGATGGTCTTGGTGGAGACGGTGCCGTCGATCAGCTTGGTGAAGCCGAGGTTCATGCCGGTCAGCATGAGGAAGGTGCCGAGGGTGACGATGAAGCTGGGCAGCTTCGTGCGGGTGAGCACGAAGCCGTTGAAGGCGCCGACGGCCAGGGTGACCAGCAGGGACACGCCGACGCCGACCCAGGCGTTCGCCGTCATCTGGTAGCTGAACATCGAGGAGACCAGCGCCGAGGACGTCACCAGGACGCCCGCCGACAGGTCGAACTCGCCGCCGATCATCAGCAGGGCCACGGGTACGGCCATGATGCCGATGGTCGAGGAGGCGTAGAGGACCGTGCTGAGGCTGGAGGCGCGCAGGAAGCCGTCGGCGGCGCAGGCGAAGAAGACGAGGACGGCGAGGGCGCCGACGGCGGAGCCCAGTTCCGGGCGGGAGAGCAGTCGCCGCAGCGACGAGGCCGGGAGCAGCCTCTCGTCGGCGGCCGGTTCCGTGGCCGCGCTCATCGCGTGCCCCGCTCGGTGTAGTCCGCCAGCGCGGACGCCTGGTCCCTGGTGATGATCTGCGGGCCGGTCAGGACCGGCTTGCCGCCGCCGAGGACGTCGCCGTTGTACTTGTACAGCCACAGCAGGTCGACGGCCTGGTAGCCCTGGAGGTACGGCTGCTGGTCCACGGCGAAGCCGAGGGTGCCGTTCTTCAGCGAGGCCGCGACCGTGGCGTTGAGGTCGAAGGTGTCGATCTCGGCCTTGCTGCCCGCGTCCGACCGGGCCTTGACGGCGGTGTCGGCGTAGGGCGCGCCGAGGGTGACGACGGAGTCGACGGACTTGTCGGCCTGGAGCTTGGCCTCGATCGCGGACTGGACGTCGGGCATGTCGGTGCCGTTGACGTAGAGCTTCTGGAGCTTGCCGCGGAAGGTCTCGGCGACGCCGTCGCAGCGCTGCTCGTGGCCGACGTTGCCCTGCTCGTGCAGCACGCACAGGGCCTTCTTCTTCCCGCGCCGGTTCAGCTCGTCGCCGACGGCCTCGCCGGCGATCGTCTCGTCCTGGCCGATGTGGGTGAGGGCGCCGAATGCCTTGGACTCCTCGGAGCCGGAGTTCACCGTGATCACCGGGATGCCGGCCTTCTCGGCGCGGGCCACGGCGGCCTTCATGGCGTCCGGCTTGGCGAGGGTGACGATGATGCCGTCGACCTTCTTGTCGACGGCCGCGTCCACCAGCTGCGCCTGCTGCTGGGCCTGGTCGTCGTGCGAGTACAGGAACTTGATGTTGTCCTTGACGGCGGCCTGTTCGGCGCCGCTCTGCACGATGTCCCAGAAGGTGTCGCCGTCCCCCGAGTGGGTGATCATCGCGAAGGTCCAGCGCGGGGTGTTCACCGCCGCCCTGCCCTGGGCGGCGGCGGCCTTGCGGGCGTCCTCCGCCCGCTTGCCTCCGGTGCTGCTGCACGCGGCGAGCGACACGGAGAGTGCCCCCGCCAGCGCTATGCCTACCCAGGTCCGAAACCGTGCCACGAGGCCGTGCCCTTCTTGCTGTGCTCTTGCTCTGCTCCGACGTGCGTGAGGGGCGGGCGACCTCTGCCGTCGGCGTGTCCCGGCGGTGACCTCACCAGCCCCAAACACTTCAGTATCGAACACGGGCAGCGGCGGTGAGACGGGCGGGGAGCGTCAGCCGGCCGCTTTGTCCGGACATGAGGACGCCGGGCGCGTACGGACGGGGGCCGGTCAGGACCGTACGAGCAGCTGGAACTCGAAGGAGTAGCGGGTCGGACGGTAGATGTGGTCGCCGAACTCCACCGCGCGGCCGGTGTCGTCGAAGGTGGTGCGCTGCATGGTGAGCAGGGGGGCGCCCTCGCCCTCGGTGAGGCGCTCGGCCTCGGCGGCGGTGGCACCGCGGGCGCCGATGGACTGGCGGGCGCTGTGCAGGGTGATCCCGGCGGAGCGCATCAGCCGGTACAGCCCGGTGGCCTCCAGCCGTCCCGTGTCCAGGTCGAGCAGGCCGGGCGGCAGGTGGTTGATCAGGTACGCCATCGGCTCGCCGTGCGCGAGCCGGAGCCGCTCGACGCGGTGGACGTCGCCGCCCTCGACGACGCCGAGCGCGGCGGCGACCGCGGCGGAGGCCGGGACGACCGTGTTGACCAGCACCGTGGTCGCGGGCCGCTGGCCGGCCGCCGCCAGGTCGTCGTAGAGGCTGCTCAGTTCCAGCGGGCGCTTGACCTGGCTGTGCACGACCTGTGTGCCCACGCCCCGGCGCCGGACGAGGAGACCCTTGTCGACGAGCGACTGGATGGCCTGGCGGACGGTCGGCCGGGAGAGGCCGAGCCGCGCGGCCAGCTCGATCTCGTTGCCCAGCAGACTGCCCGGGGTGAGTCGGCCCTGCTCGATGGCGGCCTCCAGCTGCTGGGCGAGCTGGAAGTACAGCGGCACCGGGGAGCTACGGTCCACGCGGAGGTCGAGCGGTGCGGTCGGGTCCACATCTGGTTTCGGCACGGGCCCGAGCGTAGTCCGGTGCCTGGTTGACGGGAAGTCGTGTAGTCCGATTGTCAGGACATAAGCATTGACAGGGTGCGGGGTGGCCGTTCACTTTGTTTCCATGCGCATCGGGGTCATCGGTACGGGCCGCATCGGCACCCTTCACGCGAGGACGCTCAGCCGTCACCGCGAGGTCGGCTCGCTGATCCTGACGGACGCGGATCCGGCGCGCGCCCAGGAACTGGCCCACCGGCTGGGCGAGACGGCGGCGCCGGGCGTGGACGAGATCTTCAGGTGGGGCGTGGACGCGGTGGTGATCACCACGGCGACGCCGGCCCACGCCGAGCTGATCGGCCGGGCCGCCCGCTCCGGGCTGCCCGTGTTCTGCGAGAAGCCGATCGCCCTGGACCTGCCGGGCACGCTGGCCGCCCTCGCCGAGGTGGAGGCGGCCGGGACGGTGCTGCACATGGGCTTCCAGCGGCGCTTCGACGCGGGCTACGCCGGCGCCCGGGAGGCCGTGCGCGCGGGCCGGCTCGGCCGGCTGCACACCGTGCGGGCCATGACGTGCGACCAGTCCCCTCCCCCGGCCGACTGGCTGCCCGTGTCCGGCGGGCTGTTCCGCGACACGCTGATCCACGACTTCGACGTACTGCGCTGGGTCACGGGCCGCGAGGTGCTCGACGTCTACGCCACCGGGTACGACGGCGGCCCCGGGATGTTCCGCGACGCGGGTGACGTCGGCACCGGAGCGGCGCTGCTCGCCCTGGACGACGGCACCCTGGCGACGGCGACGGCGGCGCGGCTGAACGGCGCCGGGTACGACGTGCGGATGGAGCTGGCCGGGGAGCGGGACACCGTGGTGGTGGGCCTGGACGACCGTACGCCCCTCGCGTCCACCGAGCCGACCGGCCCGCCGCCCGCCGACAAGCCGTGGTCCGGGTTCGTGGACCGGTTCGGACCCGCCTACGAGGCCGAACTCGACGCCTTCGTGGAGGTCGTGCGGGGCGAGCGGCCCAACCCCTGCGACGGCCGGGAGGCGTTGCAGGCGCTGCGGATCGCGGAGGCCTGCGAGATCTCCCGCCGGGAGCGGCGGCCGGTCACCCTGACGGAGGTCCCGGACCGGGCGTCCCCTCCCTACGGCTGACCGGCGGGCGCCGCGCTCACGGGACGGCCCGTCGGATACCAGCGCCTTGGCGGCCTCTGCCGCGAGGCCGAGGGAGGCGACGAAGGGGTGGGCGGGCCCCGGGTCTCGGCCGGGAGCGTGAGTGGACCGCCGAATCGGCCCACGCCCCGCCCGTCCCCGTCGGCCGAACTCCTCGGCGAGCCGGGTATCGGACCGCTTCCCGGGCATCCCCACTCCGAGGAACTCGTCGCGGCCCGGGAGCGCACCCGTGCCGGCATCGCCTCCGAGGGGCCGTTGCGGACCGGGGTACGCCGATGAGGAGGCCGTCTGCACCGCCCCGGTCGCCGGTGGCGTGTCCGGGGCCGTGACAGCCGCGGAGGCGGGCCGGTGGGACGGGCCGGTCTCGGACGACGTCTCGGACGACGTCTCGGGCGACGTCTCGGGCGACGTCTCGGACCGGGTGCTCCTGGCCGACCGGTATGCCGGCATGGCCGTGCGGGCCGGGAGAGCGGCAGCGTCCCCGGGGTGATCCCGCGCGGGGACCTGGCCGCGCGGCGCTTCGGCCGCCCGTTCAGCGACGTCTTCCGGAACCCCTGACCTCTGCCTGCTCCCCGTCGTCGTTCTCCAGCCATCCCGCGTCGTGGGCCAGCAGGGCGATCTGCACCCGGTTGTCGAGGCCGAGCCGCGCGAGGATGCGGGAGACGTGGGTCTTGACGGTGGCCACGCTCATGAACAGCTCGGTCGCGATCCGGGCGTTGGCGAGCCCGCGGCCGACGGCGACGGCCACCTCGCGTTCACGGTCGTTGAGGACGGCGAGGCGTTCCCGCGCGCGTGCGCGCCGCACGTCGGCGGCGCTCCCGGCCGCCTGCCGCATCAGCTGCCGGGTGACGGCGGGCGACAGGACGGGGTCGCCGGCGGCGACCCGGCGCACGGCGTCGACGATCTCGGCGGGCGGGGTGTCCTTCAGCACGAAGCCGGCGGCGCCGGCGCGCAGGGCGTGCAGCACCTGTTCGTCGGCGTGGAAGGTGGTGAGCACCACGACCTGCGGCGCGTCGGGCCGCGCCCGCAGCCGCCGGGTGGCGGTGAGCCCGTCCACCGACGGCATGCGGAGGTCCATGAGGACGACGTCCGGCGCGGTGGTGCGCACGAGTTCCTCGGCCTCCGCGCCGTCGGCGGCCTCCCCGACGATGTCGATGTCCTCGGCCCCGCCGATCATCAGGGCCAGCCCGGCCCGTACGAGGGGGTCGTCGTCCACGAGGAGGAGCCTGATCGGGGTCGCAGTCATGGGGTCACGTAACCACGGCCGGGGGCGGGAACGCAGGGGCCGGACCGGAGCCCGGGGGCACGCGCGCGCGTGCGGCCCGCGGCCGTCACGCCCGGGCCCACGGCAGCCACCCCCGCACCTCGAACCCGCCGTCGGGCCGCGGGCCGTGCTCCAGGTGCCCTCCCGCCAGCGTGGCGCGTTCCCTGAGACCGATCAGACCCTGTCCGGAGCCGGGGACGGGCGGGACCCGGGCGGGCGGGGCGGCGTTGGTGACGGTGACGGTCAGGCCGTCGCCGGGGGTGCCGGCGAGGCGGACCGTGACCTCGGTGCCGGGGGCGTGCTTGCGGGCGTTGGTGAGGGCCTCCTGCGCGATGCGGTAGGCGGTGCGGCCGACGGCGGCGGGGACGGCTGCCGGGTCGGTGACACGGCGTTCGAGGGTGACCTCCATACCGGCCTCGCGGCACTCGGCGACGAGGGCGTCGAGCGCGGCCGGCGTCGGCTGGGACCGCCCGCCGGACGGTTCCTCCGCGTCGCCGGTGCGCAGGACGCCGATGATCTCCCGCAGGTCCTGGAGGGCCTCGTGGGCGCTCTCCCGGATCACGCCGGCGGCGCGCGCGATCTCCTCACGGGACGCGTCCGGCCGGAACTCCAGCGCGCCCGCGTGGACACTGAGCAGGGTGAGCCGGTGGGCCAGGACGTCGTGCATCTCGCGGGCGATGGCCTCCCGGGCCAGCCGCTGGGCCTGCTCGGCGCGCAGCCGGGCCTCGGTCTCCGCCCGCCGGGCCCGGTCCCTCAGGCTCAGCATCAGCATCCGCTTGGAGCGGACGAGCATGCCCCAGCCGATGACGGACACGGTGAGCAGGGAGGTGAACACGACGATGCCGGCGTAGGGCAGGTCGGGGTCGGGCCGCAGCCAGAAGAACAGCGGGGCCAGTGCGAGTCCGGCACCGCCGATCCAGGCGACGTACCGGAAGGGCCGGTGCACGGCGAGGGTGAACAGGACGACCGTCGCTGCGCCGCCCGAGGTGTTGGACAGCAGGCCGACCGGGATCATCGCGACGGCGAGCCCCACCGGCCGGCGGCGGCGCAGCCAGAGGGCGGCGCAGGCCAGGGCGCCCAGGACCTGGTCGAGGACGGCGAGGGAGTGCGGCAGACCCGGTTCGTCGGCCAGGGACCGGGCGGCCGCCAGGCCGATGCCGACGGCCAGCAGGAAGCAGGAGAGGTCGACGATCCAGTCCCGCGCCGTACGCCGCGGCTGCCGGGCGGACGCCTCGCCGTCCGGGTCCAGTTCGTGGATCAGGGCGGAGGGGAACAGCCACCGGCGGCCGGCGAACTCCCGCGCCGCCCGCGCCGGGTCGTCAGTGCTCACGGTCGGCCAATCTACGCACGGACCGCGCACCGCCGCCGCTCCGTGCCCGGATCACCGACCGAAGTCGCGGCACCGTGAACTTTCGGTGGCGGGCGCCGGCCGGAGTGCAGCCGTGCGGCGCAACGGAATCCGCCCCGCGGCCGATGTACAGGGAAGGCCGCGGGGCGAGACTCGTGCCGTGAAAGGTCTGCTGGAAGTTCTCGGATTCGTCGCCCTGGTGCAGGGAGCGCTGGGTCTGGTGCACGAGTTCACCGACTGGGACGTGGGGCTCGTGCAACGGCTCGGCTTCCTCGACGGCTACGGGGTCTGGGCGAGCGCCGCGCTCCTGGTACTGGCGTTCGCGCTGTTCGCCGCCGCGGAGAGCCGGGATCCCGGCTGAGCGCGGGCCGGACGCACCGCTGTGCCGGCCGCACCGCGCGGCCGGCCGGACGGCCTCAGCAGCCGAAGTCGATCAGGTCGAACGTGGCGTAGTGGTCGGCGGTGTAGTAGTCCTCGTCGTAGGCCTTGCCCGTGATGACGCGCCGGGCGCCGCGGGTGGAGGAGCCGGGGGTCTGCACCGTGTACTCGTGGTAGTAGCCGCTCGTCTGCCGGGGCAGGACGCCCTCCCGGTTCTGGAAGACGGTCCCGTCCTGCGCGTACGGGAAGGGGCCGCCCTGGTCGATCAGGTGCAGGGTGGTGTGGGCCTGCGACGGCAGGGCGCCGTAGCAGACGCTGCCGACGGACGCCGCGGCGGCGTCCGCCGTGCCGGCGGTGACGGTGCCGCCCACGAGGAGGGCGGACAGGAGTGCGGCTGCGGCGCCGATGCGGGTCGCGCGTGGGGGGAAGTTCATGGCTTCATGATGACGCGCGTAGAGATTGGCATGTCAACGTCAATGTTGAAGATTTTCCCTTCGCGTCACACGCGTTCCCGGGAAGTTAACCCGGCCGGGGCCCTGCGGTAAATCCGTACGCCCGCACGGCGGATGCGGGGTCCGCCGTCCCCTCGGACCCCGCCCGCGGCTCAGCCCGTGTGCGTCGAGAACATTCCGCCGGCCGGGCCCTGCTTGTCGCCGCCCTGGGCCTTCTTCAGGGCGTTGGCGAGGCTCTCGATGGTGAGCGACTGGAGGATCACCCGGCCGTTGCCCTCCAGGGTGGCCAGGGACAGTCCCTCGCCGCCGAACACGGCGTTCATGAGGCCCTGCCGGTTCAGGCCGCCGATGCGCTGGACGCCGTACTCGATGCCCTCCTCGAAGGCCACCACGCAGCCGGTGTCGACCTCGATACGGCCGCCGAAGTCGGCCGGGTTCAGGTCGATGAAGTTGCCCGCGCCGGCGATGATCACCGTGCCGTGCCCGGTGAACTTCTCCAGGACGAAGCCCTCGCCGCCGCTCCTGCCGGTCCGCCCGCCGGCGAAGGCGATGCCGAACTCGACGGTGGACTCGGCGGCCACGAAGGCGTCCTTCTCGGCGAACCACGCGCGCGTGCCGTTCAGTTCCAGGGCGCGCATCTCGCCCGGGAGCACACCCGCGAAGCCGACCGTGCCCTCGCCGCCCTGGGAGGTGAAGTACTGGAACGCGAGCGACTCGCCCGCCATCATGCGCTGGCCCACCTGCATGGCGGTGCCCATGGCCTGGCGCAGCATGCCGCCCATGCCGGCGCCCGGGCCGTTCTGTTGTTGTCCGTTGCCGCCGGAGGGTCCGGACAGCCGCGTCTCCATGGTCACGTTCGTCGTCTTGAACAGGAACTTCCCGGCCTCGCAGTACACGGTCTGGCCGGGGTGCAGGTTGACGACCGCCATCTGCATGGCGTTGCCGACGACTTCTTGCTGAAGGGTCACACGCACAGAACGCGGGAGGGGGACGGAAGAGTTCCGGCGGGCGCGGGCGGCATCCGCACGGGTGACGCGCGGGGCCCCCGGTGCCGTCCGGCCGGAGCGCCCCGCGCGGGGCAGGTCAGCCGCCCAGCTCCTGGTGGCGGGCGGCGAGGCCGCTCGCGCCCTGCTCGGTGAGGGAGCCGAACAGGCGCAGCCGGGAGATGCCGCCGTCGGGGAAGATGTCGACCCGCGCGTGCGTGCAGGCCACCGGCCCGGGCAGGACGAAGCGGTGGTTGGTGTCGGGCTGGAGGCGGGTGCGCGGAAGGATCTCCGTCCAGTCCCCGTCCTCGCCGTCCCGCACGGACACCGACGCCCAGCCGGCGCTGTTGCCCTTCAGGTAGGCGGTGTCGATCTCGACCGCCCGGATCAGGGACTGGGCGACGAGCCGGTAGCTGATCCAGTCGTTGCCCCGGTCACGGCGGCGGCGGGTCTCCCAGCCGTCGTCCATCTTGCGGGAGCGGCCCGGCTGGATGGTGTTGGTGGCCGGGGAGTAGAACCGGTCGGAGGCGTCCTCGACCCGGCCGCCGTTCTCCAGGGCGACCACGTCGAAGGTGCCGAGGGCCGCCAGCCACTCCGGGTCCGGGACGACCTCGCCGTAGACGCGCAGGCGGGCGATGCCGCCGTCGGGGTGCTGGTTGATCCGCAGGTGCGTGAAGCGCTGTTCGGCGGTGACCTCGAAGCCGTTGGCCGCGTGGCCGCCGACCGGGGTGCGCGGGACGAGGGTCGTCCACTTCACGTCGTCGCCCAGCAGCTGCTCCGGCGCCGGCGAGCCCGGTACGGAGGTGCCCTCGACGGAGACGGCCTGCGGGTAGTTGCCGCGGAAGTGGGCGGTGTCGACGACGATCCCGCGGATCACCCCGGGCGCGCCGAGGCGGATCAGTGCCCAGTCGTGGTCCTCGGCGGTCGGCCAGGGGTGCCCGGCGGAGGCACCGCGCCGGCGGCGGGTCTCCCAGCCGTCCATGATCTTGCCCTTGTGGCCGAAGTGCTCGGGGTCGAACTCGGCGCGCTCGGGCACCAGCAGGTTCTCCCGCTCGGCGAAGAACTCGTCGTTGGCGGCGATGACACCGGCGCCGAGCCGGCGGTCCGCGAGGTCGGCGTGGTGGGTGAAGGGGAAGTCGGCGGTGCGGTAGTCCGCGTACGGGTCGCCGCCTCCGTAGGGGTTCGCGTCGCCGGTGAAGCGGGCCGGGGAAGAGTGGTGCAGCGCCGTCACGGTGATCAGGGGTTCCTTTCGGGGGTGGGCGAGGTGCGGGAGCGGGGGGTGGCTCACCGGGGGCGGGGGTGGCTCACCGGGGGCGGGTGAGCAGCGTGCCCTTCGGCTCGGTGAACGCGCCGTCGGCGACGATGCGTTCGCCGCGCAGCCAGGTGGACTTGACGACGCCGTACAGGGTCCTGCCGGCGTAGGCCGTGACCCGGTTGCGGTGCTGGAGGCCGGCCGGGTCGACGGTGAAGGTCTCGTCGGGGGCGAGGACGGCGAAGTCGGCGTCGCGGCCGGGCGCGATGGCGCCCTTGCGCGCGTCCAGGCCGGCCAGGGCGGCGGTCCGGGTGGACATCCAGCGGACGACGTCCTCCAGGGTGTGGCCGCGCCTGCGGGCCTGCGTCCACACGGCGGAGAGGCTGAGCTGGAGGCCGGAGATGCCGCCCCAGGCGGTGGCGAAGTCGGCGGTCTTCAGGTCGGCGGTGGACGGCGAGTGGTCGGTGACCACGCAGTCGATGGTGCCGTCGGCGAGCGCCGCCCACAGCAGGTCCTGGTTGGCGGCCTCGCGGATGGGTGGACAGCACTTGAACTCGCTGGCACCGTCGGGGACTTCCTCGGCGGTGAGGGTGAGGTAGTGCGGGCAGGTCTCCACGGTCACGCGGACGCCCTCGGCGCGGGCGGCGCGGATCAGCGGCAGCGCGTCTCCGGAGGACAGGTGCAGGACGTGCACGCGCGCGTCGAGCCGCCGGGCCTGGCCTATCAGGGCGGCGATGGCCGTGTCCTCGGCGTCACGCGGGCGGGAGGCGAGGAAGTCGGCGTAGCGGGGACCGCCGTGCTGCGGGGCGGCGGCCAGGTGGTGCGGGTCCTCGGCGTGCACGATCAGCAGCCCGTCGAAGCCGGCGATCTCCGCCAGGGACCGGGCGAGCTGGTCCTGGTCGAGGTGGGGGAACTCCTCCACGCCGGACGGGGACAGGAACGCCTTGAAGCCGAAGACGCCGGCGTCGTGCAGCGGGCGCAGGTCCTTGACGTTGTCGGGCAGGGCGCCGCCCCAGAAGCCGACGTCGATGTGGGCCTTGTCCCGGGCCACGGCCTGCTTGGTGCGCAGGTGGTCGACGGTGGTGGTGGGGGGCAGCGAGTTGAGCGGCATGTCGATCAGGGTGGTGATGCCGCCGGCCGCCGCCGCGCGGGTGGCCGTCCAGAAGCCCTCCCACTCGGTGCGGCCCGGGTCGTTGACGTGCACGTGGGTGTCGACCAGTCCGGGCAGCAGGACGTGGTCGCCCAGGTCCTCCAGCCGGGCCGCGGCCGGGACCGCGGTGTCGTACGGCAGGACGGCCGTGATCGTCCCGGCGGACACGGTGACCGTGGCGGCCCGCGTCCCCTCCGGGGTGATGACGCGCGTCGAGCGCAGCACCAGTTCAGCGTCGGACACCCGAACCCCTCTCTGTACCCGCCGTTCTACATCCGGAAAACGGGATGTACATCTACACAACGGACTTCAACGTTCTGTTGAAGGAGTCTTCACTCCCCCTCCCCAGCCGTCAAGAGGCACACTTCTCGTCAGCGGGCGACCGGTGTCCGCTCTGGACGTTTCCACAAAGCGGAATTAGAATTCCAGCAAGCAGAACGTAGCTACGCACAAGCGGGCAGTCAACCGGCCGCCGGGTAGGCTTCTGCCCTCCCGCCAGTCCCGAAAGGAACGCGCCGTGCCGACGTCCAGCGCCAGCACCACCGACTCCGCCAAGCCCTCCGCCGTCGGCGGGGTGCAGTCCCTGGAGCGTGCCTTCGACCTGCTCGAGCGGATGGCGGACGCGGGCGGCGAGGTCGGCCTGAGCGAGCTGTCCGCGGCCAGCGGACTGCCGCTGCCGACCATCCACCGCCTGATGCGCACGCTGGTCGCCTGCGGCTACGTACGCCAGCAGGCCAACCGGCGCTACGCACTGGGCCCCCGGCTGATCCGCCTCGGCGAGTCCGCGTCCCGCCTGCTGGGCACCTGGGCGCGGCCGTACCTGGCCCGCCTGGTCGAGGAGACCGGCGAGACCGCGAACATGGCACTGCTCGACGGCGACGAGATCGTGTACGTCGCACAGGTGCCGTCGAAGCACTCGATGCGGATGTTCACCGAGGTGGGCCGGCGGGTGCTCCCCCACTCGACCGGGGTGGGCAAGGCACTGCTGGCCGGGGTGCCGGACGACGAGGTGCGGGCCCTGCTGGCCCGTACGGGCATGCCCGCGGCCACCGACAAGACCATCACCACGCCGGAGGGCTTCCTCGCGGCGCTGGAGGACGTACGGCGGGCGGGATACGCCGTCGACGACAGCGAGCAGGAGATCGGGGTGCGGTGCCTGGCGGTGTCCGTGCCGGAGTCCCCGACGGCCGCGGCGATCTCGATCTCCGGGCCGGCGGGACGGGTCACCGAGGCGGCGACGGACAAGATCGTGCCGGTGCTCCAGCAGGTCGCCGTCGAACTGTCCCAGGTACTGGCGAGCTCGGGCGCCTAGCGGAAGGGGGGCGCGGCCGGGGCGGAGACCCCCGCGCCCCTCAGGCCACGCAGCCGCCCGGACCCACCGGCCGGGTCAGGCCCCGTACGCCGGGGCGGACGGCCGGGGCGAAGACCCCCGGGCGCCGGGGCGGATGGTAATAGCGAAGCCCCCTGTGCGCCGGGGCGGACGGCCGGGAACCCTCAACCCCCCGCACCCCTCGGAACACCCAACCGCCTGCACCCACCCGGCCGGTGCAGGCCCCGTACGCCGGGGCGGACGGCCGGGGCGAAGACCCCGTACGCCGGGGTGGATGGACGGCCGGGGAGCGCGGACCTCCGCGACCCTCATGCCACCCGGCCGCCCGCAGCCACCGGCCGGGACAGGCCCCCGGGCGCCGGGGCGGAGGGCGGGAGCGAAGACCCCCTGTGCGCCGGAGCGGACGGCCGGGAACCCTCAACCCCCCGCACCCCTCGGAACCCCCAACCACCTGCACCCACCCGGCCGGCGCAGGCCCCGTACGCCGGGGCGGACGGCCGGGGCGAAGACCCCGTACGCCGGGGTGGATGGACGGCCGGGGAGCGCGGACCTCCGCGACCCTCATGCCACCCGGCCGCCCGCAGCCACCGGCCGGGACAGGCCCCCGGGCGCCGGGACGGAGGGCGGGAGCGAAGACCCCCTGTGCGCCGGGGCGAAGGGCCGGGAACCCTCAACCCCCCGCACCCCTCGGAACACCCAACCACCTGCACCCACCCGGCCGGTGCAGGCCCCCTGCGCCGGGGCGGACGGCCAGGGCGCAGGCCCCGTACGCCGGGGCGGACGGCCGGGGAGCGCGGACCTCCGCGGCCCTCAGGCCACCCGCCCGCCCGGACCCGCCCAGCCAGGTCCAAGCCCAGCGTGCTCACGCTCTCGGTGCGTCCCCACGCCCCCCGGCCCGCTCTCGGGGCCGTCACGGTCTCGGTGGTCCGCCGAACAGGTCCACCGCGTCCCGGACCTCCCTCAGCCCCCGGGCGAGGGCGCTGACCGAGCCGATCGCCGCCGCGACCAGTAACAGGGAACTGCGCAGGCGCGGAATCTCGGGCGAGCCGCCGCAGGCCATCGCCGCCAGTGCCGCCAGTTCGTCCTCGGCTATCGCCCGGTCGGGGAACTCCGCCGGATGGGCGGCGAGTTCGCGGCGCAGCCGGGACACCGCGGTCCGCAGTCCCGCCACTCTCGGGTCCTCGTCGCTGCCGGTCACCGGCCTCTGCCCCAAGCTCCGCAACACAGCCCTCCCCCCGCCACGGCGTCGTGCGCGGGCCAGTAAACGCCACCCCGTACGGCGAGCGCCACAGGGCGGACCGAAATTCAGCCCTACGGAATCCGTGCCGGAAAACCCGGCCGGTTCCGTCGCAGTCGGGTATGCAGGACCCATGACGGACAACCACGAACCGCGGACGGACGTCGCGGGGCTGCTGCTCGCCGCCGGCGGGGGCAGACGGCTCGGCGGACGGCCCAAGGCGCTGCTGACGCACCGGGGGCGGCCCTTGGTCGAGCACGCCGTGGGGGTGCTGCGCGCGGCCGGATGCGGGCGGATCCACGTCGTCCTGGGCGCCCGCGCGGACGAGGTGAGGCAGCGCGCCGGGCTGGACGGCTGCGTGCTCGTGGACAACCCGGACTGGGCCGAGGGGATGGGGTCGTCCCTGCGCGCGGGCCTGGCCTCGCTCGCCGGGACGGGGTCGCGCGCGGCGCTGGTGAGCCTGGTGGACCAGCCCGGTATCGGGTCCGCCGCGGCGGCCCGGGTGCTCGGCGCCTACGAGGGCGGGACCTCGCTGGCCGCGGCCTCCTACGACGGGGTGCGCGGGCATCCGGTGCTGTTCGGCGCGGACCACTGGGCGGGCATCGCGCGCACGGCCACCGGGGACCGCGGGGCGCGGGCCTATCTGAAGGCGCACGAGCACCGGATACGGCTCGTGGAGTGCTCGGACGTGGCCGAGCCGTACGACATCGACACCGAGGCCGACCTGAGCCACCTGGAGTGAACGGGGTGGCACTGAGCGCCACCTTGCCTCGACCCGGAGAATCTCGACATCAACAAACCATTGAAGTTCCACAATGAGGAAACTAGTATCCACTGATCAGAAGCGTCCGACCGCACAGTGGGCGCTCACTGTCCTGTTCGTGCCCCTTGGCACGAGGTGCCACCGCTGAAGGAAGTGACAGCTCATGTCCGCACCAGCGCCGTCCCCGCTGGCCATCGTCGACGCCGAGCCCCTGCCCCGGCAGGAAGAGGTCCTCACGGACGCCGCGCTCGCCTTCGTGGCGGAGCTGCACCGGCGGTTCACCCCGCGCCGTGACGAACTGCTGGCCCGCCGGGCCGAGCGCCGCGCCGAGATCGCCCGCACCTGCACGCTCGACTTCCTGCCCGAGACGGCCGCGATCCGCGCGGACGACTCCTGGAAGGTCGCCCCGGCCCCCGCCGCGCTGAACGACCGGCGCGTGGAGATCACCGGGCCCACCGACCGCAAGATGACCGTCAACGCGCTCAACTCGGGCGCGAAGGTCTGGCTCGCCGACTTCGAGGACGCCTCCGCGCCGACCTGGGAGAACGTGGTCCTCGGCCAGCTCAACCTGAGCGACGCCTACACCGGGAACATCGACTTCACCGACGAGCGCACCGGCAAGTCGTACGCCCTGCGCCCGGCCGGGGAACTGGCGACCGTCGTGATGCGCCCGCGCGGCTGGCACCTGAACGAACGGCACCTCGTCGACACCGACGGCCGTCAGGTGCCGGGCGCCCTCGTCGACTTCGGGCTGTACTTCTTCCACAACGCGCAGCGCCTGCTCGACCTCGGCAAGGGCCCGTACTTCTACCTGCCGAAGACGGAGTCGCACCTGGAGGCCCGGCTCTGGAACGACGTGTTCGTCTTCGCGCAGGACTACACCGGCATCCCGCAGGGCACCGTCCGCGCCACGGTGCTGATCGAGACGATCACGGCCGCGTACGAGATGGAGGAGATCCTCTACGAACTGCGCGACCACGCCTCGGGGCTGAACGCGGGCCGCTGGGACTACCTGTTCTCCATCGTGAAGAACTTCCGTGACGGCGGCGCGAAGTTCGTCCTCCCGGACCGCAACGCGGTCACGATGACCGCCCCGTTCATGCGGGCGTACACCGAACTCCTGGTCCGCACCTGCCACAAGCGCGGCGCACACGCCATCGGCGGCATGGCCGCCTTCATCCCGTCCCGCAGGGACGCCGAGGTCAACAGGGTGGCCTTCGAGAAGGTCCGCGCCGACAAGGACCGTGAGGCGAACGACGGCTTCGACGGTTCCTGGGTCGCCCACCCCGACCTGGTGCCGATCGCCATGGAGTCCTTCGACAAGGTCCTCGGCGACCGGCCGAACCAGAAGGACCGGCTGCGCGAGGACGTGCGCGTCGAGGCCGCCGACCTCATCGCCGTCGACTCGCTCGACGCCAGGCCGACGTACGCGGGCCTGGTCAACGCCGTCCAGGTCGGCATCCGGTACATCGAGGCCTGGCTCCGGGGTCTCGGCGCGGTCGCCATCTTCAACCTCATGGAGGACGCGGCCACCGCCGAGATCTCCCGCTCCCAGATCTGGCAGTGGATCAACGCGGGCGTCGAGTTCGAGAACGGCGACAAGGCCACGCCGGAGCTGGCCCGCAAGGTGGCCGCCGAGGAACTCGACGCGATCCGCGCGGAGTTGGGCGCGGAGGCGTTCGCGGCCGGGCACTGGCAGGAGGCGCACGACCTGCTGCTCCAGGTGGCCCTGGACGAGGACTACGCCGACTTCCTCACCCTGCCGGCGTACGAGCGGCTGCGGTAGCCGGCCCCGGCCTCACCGCTCACCGGGGGCGCGCCGCCCCGTCCTGGGCCGTCCCCGGCCCGCCGTGCAGGTCGGGGACCCACTTCAGCCAGTCCGGGCGGCCCGCCTGCGTCCTCGCGGCGCGTGCGGCCTCCTCGGCGGCCAGTTCGTCACGGCTCGGGAAGTCGGTGGGCAGCCACTCGGCGGAGAGCCGGACGCGGGCCAGGAGATAGCCGACGTAGGCGTCGCGGACGTCGTCGGGAGTGGCGAACCCGGCGTCCTCGGCCAGCCACGCGTCCGGCACCTCGGCGACGATCCCGCGCAGCAGCTCCTCGGTGACGCGGGGCGCCAGTTCCGCGTCGGCGGCCCGCACGTCGGGGCCGTACTGGCCGAGGGCGTGGTGCCGGAAGTCGTACGCCCGGCCCGGGGCCGTGGTGTCCCAGCGGTGGTGGAAGACGAGGGCCGCGCCGTGGTCGATGAGCCACAGCCGCGGCGGCACGGTGCCGAGCGTCGGCCAGACCATCAGGTTGGAGCTGTGCACCGTGCGGTCGACGTTGACGGTCAGCGCGTCCAGCCACACGATCCGGCCGGCCTCCAGCGGATCCACGGGGAAGACCCGCGCGATCTCCGGCGTGAGGTCCCGCGCGCCCGGCAGGTAGTCCATGCCGAGGTTGACGCCCGCGCTGGCACTGTGCAGTTCGCGCACCTCCTGGTGCGGCTCGGCGGCGGCGATGGCGGGGTCGAAGCGGACGAGGACCAGCTCCGGGAAGCGCAGGCCGAGCGCGCGGGCGAGTTCCCCGACGACGACCTCGGCGACCAGCGCCTTGTGCCCCTGCGCCGCACCGGTGAACTTCACGACGTACGTGCCGAGGTCGTCGGCCTCGACGACACCGGGGACGGAGCCGCCGGCGGTCAGGGGCCGGACGTAGCGGGTGGCAGTGACGTGTCTCATCATTTCCGCAGCCGACCTGCCCCTTCAGCCTTACGATCCATGGCCGCCCTCCGAGGTGCCGGATCGATGTCCGTCCGCCCCTTGCTCCCGGCTTCCGGCTTCCGGCTTCCGGCTTCCGGCTTCCGGCACGAAGTGTGCATAGTAACCGGGG
This sequence comes from Streptomyces sp. NPDC006309, assembly GCF_040613095.1. Lineage (NCBI taxonomy): Bacteria > Bacillati > Actinomycetota > Actinomycetes > Kitasatosporales > Streptomycetaceae > Streptomyces > Streptomyces sp. NPDC006309. The sequence continues at coordinate 28,586 of NZ_JBEXRO010000002.1, forward strand.
GTGATCGCCGGCGCGGAGTACCCCAGCCACCGGACTACGGTCACTACGGACTCGCCCGCCTCCAGCGGTTCCGCGGGCTGATGACGTCATGGACGCCGGCGCGCCGGTTGCCCCGGTACTCCAGTGTCGCGGCGACCTCTCATCGGCCGCGCGGCACGTGCATCACCCACAACAGGACGAGAGCGGCGGCCTGGATGGCGGCGACAGTGCCGATCAGGATCGGGATGGAGAGGTCGTACAAGGTCCCGGTGAGGGCACCGCCGGCCAGTGCGGTGGCGCCCATGATCCCGGCGAAGACGCCATAGGCGGTGGCTCGGCGGCCGGTGGGGACCATGTCGGCAACCGTGGCCCTCAGGGTCGACTCCTGGACGCCGACCGCGGCGCCCCAGACGAGTGCACCGAGCACGACGACCCACACCGTGTCGGTGAACGCCAGCAGCGGCACGCTCGCGGACAACAGCGGCAGCACGACCAGCACACGGGGACCGTAGCGGTCGTACAGCCAGCCGGTTGCCAGCGCGGCGAGCGCGTCGGCGGTCATGGCGGCCGCGTAGAGCACCGGCACCATGGCGGTGGGCAGCAGGTGGCGAGCCACCAAGTGGTAGGACAGGACTCCGAAGGTGGCGAAGCCCGTCAGCGTGGCCGCCGTGAAGACCGCGTACACCCAGAACGCCCGCGGCAGCTTCGGCCGAGGCGCCGGGCCGGGCGCCGGAGTTCCGGCGCCGGACTCGTCGGCCGTGGCCTCGTAGGCCACGGGGTCGGGCACGCGGGCGCGCAGCCACACCAGCAGGGCGAGCGCGGCCACGCCGGGCAGGGCCAGCACACCGAGCGCCGGGGCGTAGTCAGCGCCCGTGACGGCGAGGATTCCGGCCACCGTGAGCGGGCCGAGCAGCGCCCCGACCTGGTCCATCGCCTCATGCACGGCGAAGCCGCGCCCACGGCCGGTGGCGGCCGTGGCGTGCGAGAGCAGGGTGTCCTTGGCCGGGGAGCGGACCGCTTTGCCGACCCGCTCGGCGACCACCAGAGCACAGGCCACCCACAGCACACCCGTCAGGCCGAGCACGGGAACGGACGCAGCGGTCAGGGCGTACCCGGCGATCGTCCATGCCCAGAAACGCCTGCTCCGGTCGGCGAGCGGGCCGGAGGCCAAGCGCAGCCCGAGCGCGGCTGCCTCCCCCGCGCCGGTGACCACGCCGACGACCGCGGCCGAGGCACCGAGGTGGGCCAGCAGTGGGCCGGTTACGGAGCGGGCGCCTTCATAGACGAAGTCCATCAGCAGGCTGACGACCCCGAAGGCCACGACGAAGCGCCACGGCGACATGCCGGGAAGGGGCGACTCTTCCGGCGCCCCTTCCGGGCGAGGCGTGCTGCGCATATCGGGGCTGTCCACGGCATCCCTCCGTGCAGCGTGACGCTGTGCATGTGCGGGGCTGTCGTACGTGCCGTTCGAAGCAAAAGTAACAGTCGCCAGTCGGCCTACCAGGCTCCCAGCGAGCCGAGCAGCCTGCCACCGCGTTCTCCACGCGGATGGTGCCCAGCACCTTCAGGCGCCGCCCCACACCGGCCTGTAGAAGGGAGACGGCGGCCTCGCACTTCACCTACGGAGAGCTGGAAGAGAACGACGAGATCTGACCGAACCGCGCGGCTGGTTCGAGAAGGTCGCGGCCCGGGACCGGCTCGCCGCCCACCGCTCCCCCGGTCTGGTCCGCGAGATGGCCGCGGCCGGCCACGAGATCGCGGTGCACGGCTGGCTGCACCGGCCCCTGCTGCCGCGTGGTCCACGTGCGGTGTACGACGACCTCGCCGGTGCCCGCGAAACGGTCGCCTCCATCACCGGCAACCGGCCCACGCGGTTCCGACCGCCCTGCGGTGTGATGTCCGCCTCCGCCCGTCTTGCGGCCCGCCGCCTCGGACTCTCCCCCGGTACTGTGGACCTGCTCGGACGGGGACCGGACGGCTCGGGCCACACCGGAGTCGGTTCACCGCACGGTGACCGCCGACCTGGCCGGCGGTGGCACGATCCTGCTCCACGACTCGGACTGCACCTCCGCTCCGGGCGCCTGGCGTTCGGCCCCGGCCGCACTTCCCCGCATCCTCGACACCTGCGCGGAGCGGGGCTATGAGGTGGGCCGGCTGTGCGACCACGGGTGGCCCTCACGGCGGCGGCACGGGCGCCGGGACGGCAGCGCCGGTGCCCCTGTCGTTCACCCTTTCGGTGGCAGTGCGCCAGGCAACTGACGGCCGCCTGGGCGACCGGGCACGCTTCCCGCTCGCCATTCGTCTATAGTTCACGAAACGTACGTCTACATCCTTGTAGTCGCTCAGGAAGGCCCGCGCTCGATGACCACACCACCGCACCTGGCCGCGCAGCTGGCTGTGAACGTGTTGGACGCCCGGTCGCTGCTGGCCGCATTCGGCGTGCTGGGTGTGGGCGTGGTCATGTTCGCCGAGACAGGACTGCTGGTCGGCTTCTTCCTGCCCGGCGACTCGCTGCTGTTCACGGCGGGCCTCCTGTGCAGCGGCACGGCCGACCGAGCGGTGCACCTCTCGCTGGGGCCGCTGCTGGTCGCGGCGGCCCTCGGTGCGCTCGCCGGTGCGCAGTGCGGTTATCTGCTGGGCCGGAAGGCGGGTGGCGCGCTGCTCGCCCGCAGCCGTTCCAAGCGGCTGCACGAGGGAGCACAGCGGGCCGAAGAGCTGCTGGAGCGGTACGGATTCGCCAAAGCGATCGTGCTGGCCCGTTTCGTGCCGGTGGTGCGGACGGTGCTCAACCCGATGGCGGGTGCGCTGGGCGCGCCGGTCCGGACGTTCACCCTGTGGCAGGTGATCGGCGGCCTGGTGTGGAGCCTCGGCCTCACCCTCGCCGGCTACGCGCTGGGCTCCTCGGTTCCCGACGTCGACCGCTACCTGCTGCCGCTGGTCGCGCTGATCGTCCTCGTGTCGCTGATCCCTCTGCTGTCCGAGGTGCTCCGATCCCGCCGGGCGGCCAAGGCGCGGGAGGAGCAGGGATGATCATGGCCGTGGACGGGTCCTCGATCGACGGATCCGCCTACCTGGACGTCGTACACCTGGCCCAGCGCTCGCCCGGCTGGCTGGACCACCTGGTGTCGTTCTGGTCGACGTACGGACTGGCGCTGTTCGGCGTCCTCGCGGCCGTCGGCTGGTGGCGCGCCCGGCGAGTGGGTCCCGCAGCCGCCGTGACGGCGCTGGCGGTGCCGTTGGTCGTCGTGCTGGCGTTCGGCGTCGACGCCGTCGTGAAGCTGGCGGTGCGCGAGGACCGCCCGTGCCAGAGCCTGCACGTGCGGGTGCTGGAGGCGTGTCCGGCTCCCGGCGACTGGTCGTTTCCCAGCAACCATGCGGCGATCGCCGCCGCTGCCGCGGTCTCCCTGCTGTTCGTCTCACGGCGGCTGGGTTCGGTCGGGGCCGTGGCCGCGCTGGCGATGGCGGCATCCCGGGTCTGGGTGGGCGCTCACTATCCGCATGACATCCTCGCCGGGCTCGCCGTCGGCGGACTCGCCGGCCTCCTGATGATGACCGTGCTGCGCAGACGATCGGAGATCCTGGTCGGGTGGATCGTGTCCGGGCGGCTGCGTCCCCTGCTCGTTGCCTCATAAACAGATCGTCCGGTGACGGTACGAGCAGTTTCCGGCCGAGGAGCCGCTGGAGAGCCATGCGCCACAAGATTCTGATCGTCGAGGACGACCACGCTCTGCGTGACGTGCTGCGCCGGGGTCTGAGCGACGAGGGCTTCGACCCCGTCCTCGCCGCCGACGGCGCCACCGCCCTGAGGCTGGCCATCGACGACGTCGCCGCCGCCGTCCTGGACGTCGGCCTGCCGGACGCGGACGGACGGGACGTGTGCCAGGCGCTGCGCGCCAACGGCTTCCTCGCCCCCGTCATCTTCCTGACCGCCCGGCACCAGCTCACCGACCGGCTGGCCGGCTTCTCCGCCGGCGGTGACGACTACCTGCCGAAGCCCTTCCACCTCGCAGAGCTGGCCGCACGGCTCAGAGCCGCCCTCAGGCGGGCCGCGCCGGCTGCGACGGCCACGTCCGGAGACCTGGTCCTGGACGCGGTCGGGCACAGCGTCACCGTGCGCGGTGCCCGTGTCGCCCTGACCCCGACCGAGTTCCGGCTGCTCGCCACGCTCGTCGCCGGACGCGGAAGTACCGTGCGCCGCCGCGAGCTGGTCAGGGCCGGTTGGCCCGAGGGCGCACACGTGAGTGACAACACCCTGGACCAGTACCTGACCCGGCTGCGCCGCAAGCTCCGCGAGGCCGGCAGCACGCTGACGATCGGCACGGCACGCGGAATCGGACACCACCTGTCATGAACCATCGCCGTGTTCTGCGCCTTCTGACGCCCCGCACCCTTCGCGGTCGGCTCTCCCTCGTGGCACTGACCACCGCGGCCCTGCTGATGGCCATCCTGACCGTGGTGTTCACCGCCGTGATGGACCGCCATCTGCAACACCAGGCGGACGGCGAACTGGGTGCCCGGGCCGCCGCCGTGGCCACGACCGTCGACACCAACGGCCCCCGGGTGCGCGTTCTGGACACCGTCAACGACCACCTCCTCGACGCGAACGTATGGATCTACGACGGCCCACGGCTGCTCGAAAGACCCCCGTCCACCACGGCCGGCAGCACGCTGACCCAGGCCGCCGACCGGCTGACCGCGCGGCACGCGCACGCCTGCGCGACCGTCGACGCCCATGGTCACCGGCCCGTCCGCCTGTGCGCGCAGCCCCTCTCCGGCCGCCGCACCACCGCCACCGTCGTCACCGCACTGGACCTCACCCCCTACCGCAGTTCGGCCGACACCCTGCTGCTGGGATCCCTGACCCTGGACGCGGTCATGCTCGGCTGCACGTACGTGCTCACGCGTCTGGCCGTCGGCCGGGCACTGCGGCCGGTGCGCACGATGACCGACCAGGCCACCGAGTGGAGCGCCGTGGGCTCCGACGACCGCTTCGGCGCGGACGAGCATCCGGCCGAGCTCGCCCGCCTCGGTGTCTCGCTGGACTCGCTGCTGGACCGCATCCGCACCGTGCTGCGCCACGAACAACAGCTGACCGGCGAGCTGTCCCACGAGCTGCGCACCCCGCTCACGCGGATCATCATCGAACTCGACTGGTGGCGGGCCCGCCCTCGTTCGGAGGCCGAGACCCGAGCCACCCACGAGGTGATCGCCGAGGCGGCACAGTCCATGCGCACCATCTGCGACACACTGCTGGACGACGCCCGCGACAACGCGCTGCACCCGCCGTCCACCGCCCCGGGAACGACCGACGTGGTACCGGTCCTCGATCGTCTGATCCGGCATCTCGACACACCGGAGAGGGTGAAGGTCACAGCCGAGAACGAGGCCCCGGTGCTGGAGGCAGGAGTCGCGCCCGCTCTCCTCGAACGCATCATCGGCCCCCTGCTCGCCAACGCGTCCCGCTACGCACGCTCCGGCGTGACCGTGTCGGCCCGGCGCCTGCCCGGCGCCGTGCGGATCGACGTGGTCGACGACGGCCCCGGTGTGCCGGAGGCGTTCGTCGACGAGTTGTTCCAGCCCGGTCGGCGCGCGGATCCCAGTGACGGGCACGACGGCGCGGGCCTCGGGTTGCCGCTCGCGCGCCGCCTGGCCCGCGCCGTCGGCGGCGAGGTGTCCCACGACCCGGCACACACGCCCGGCGCACGGTTCACGGTCAGCCTGCCGGCTGGATAGCCGGTTCCCCGTCCGCAGCCGTGCACCGGCACGGTCACGGACGCAGCCGGTGCCGGCCCTCGTCCCTCGTCCCTCGTCCGCCGACTGTCGCTGCACGGTGGCGGGGTCACCCAGGCCGCCCTTGGCGACCGGCTCGGTCAGGAAGTCGCCGCCGGTGGCGCCGAGCGGGCGGGTGAGGACGAAGGCGAGGAGAATCGAGATCGCAATCGCCCCTCCTGCCGGATGCCCGAGGCCGAGGCCCTGCGGGCCCCAGCCGAGCGACTCGGCACCGTTAGAGAGGTACTGGTCCAGAACAGCAGCGTGACCTCAGGCCGTTTCCACATCACCGACTTGGCCGTACTCGACGTGCCCGCCACGTCGGGGTCGGTGAATGCTTCTCCGAGGAACCTGCTCCTGTCCGGCCGAACGGCGGAGCGCCCGCCCCGAAACGGTGACGAGCGCCCTGTGGTATGAGCCGGCCGTCAGGTGCGGCCGGGACCGTCCGCCCTGACAGCGCCGGCCTGAACGGTTCCTGAACGCCACTGTCGCCGCGGATCAGGCCGTATGCGTTCCCGCTTGCTCCGCTTCGACCACGTCCCTGCGGGTGACGGAGAGGTAGACGACCAGCCCGAGGATGACCGCCAGGAACAGGGCGCTGGTCACGACGGTGCCCAGGCCGAGGCCGCCGTCGCCGGTGGCCTGGGAGAGGTAGTCGCCGATCGAGGCTCCGAGGGGCCGGGTGAGGATGTAGGCGATCCAGAAGCTCCACACCGCGTCCAGGCCGAGCGCGAAGTGCGTGATGGCCACTGCGGCGATGGCCGCCGCGAACAGGACGGCGGACAGCCAGTACCCGAGGTTCATGCGCTCGGAGACCAGGTCGCCGGCGGCGGTGCCCAGGGCGAACGTGAACAGGACCGCCAGCCAGTAGAAGGACTCGCGGCTGGTGGTGTCGATGCTGTGGATGGACAGGGTCCGCTCGCGCCGGTACCAGACCACGAACACGACCGCGAGAAGGAGTGCGAAGACGACCGTGGTGGTCTCCAGCGGGACGCCCATGTTGTCGGTGAGGTTGTCGCTGACCAGGGTGCCCACGACGCTGATCAACGCCACAGCGAGCCAGTACACGCCCGCCCGGTAGGCGCGCGTGCGGAACTGGAACACCAGGACGACGGCCAGCAGAGCGCTCATCAGCACCGACACACCGGTAAGACCCAGTCCGGCCTTCTCGTTCAGCAGGTCTGCTGCGGTCTCACCGACCGTCGTGCAGAGCACCTTGATCAACCAGAAGTAGACGGTGACCTCGGGCACCTTGTTCCAGCGCAGCCGGTGACGGGAAGGGGCTGCCTGGCCGGCCTCCGGCACCACCTGGCTCTCAGACGTTTCATGAGTCATGGTGCCGACCGTGTCACCGGGCACCTGAACATATCCTGACCGCCGCCGTGGACCACCCGCCCCCGCCGGTCCCGCAGGAGGAGCATGGCGGCATGCACACCCACGCACACTCTCTGCGCATAACGGCCCTCCGTCCCGCCCCTGCCCCCGCGACGGAAGAAGAAGGCCGCCTTGCCCGCTCCGATCACCGCTCCCGCGGCCACTGACCCCGCGACCACCTGGCTGCGGCGCCGGCTCGGCCGCGGCGTCGTCCTGTCCTACACCGCCGCCCTCGTCCTGCCGGGCCCCGGCCTGTGGCTGCGCCGCACCCACACCCTCCCGCTCGGGCCACTGCTCCACCTGCCGCTGTCCACCGCGCCCTGCCTGCTGTCGCTGGTGCTGTTCTCGGCCGGACTCCAGGTCCCCGTCCGTGACATGGGCCGCGTACTGCGGCGCCCGGGCGCACTGCTCGCGGGGCTCGCGCTGCACCTCGCGATCCCGTTGCTGATCATCCCTCTCCTGGCCTTCCTGCTGCACCGGTCGCCCGACACCGACGGCGGCAGCGGCCTGGTCACCGCCATGATCCTGATCGTGGCGATGCCCGTCGCGGCCGGTGCCACGGTATGGACCGGCAAGGGCGGCGGCGACCAGCCCACCATGGTGGGACTGGTGCTCGCCTCCACTCTTCTCAGCCCGCTCACCACACCCCTGGTGATCCAGCTGCTGTCCCCGCTGCTCCGCGGCGGCTACGCCGGCTCGCTCGCCGCGACCGGTCACACGGCGGGGGGCGGCTTCCCCCTTGCGGGCGTGGTGCTCCCCTGTGCCGCGGGCATCCTGCTCCGGCTCGCCCTGCCCCCGTGCTGGCTCGACCGGATGGTGGGGGTGACCGTGCCCGTGGCCCTGGCAGGCTCACTCGTCCTGACGTACGTCAACGCCAGTGGCGCCCTCGGCTCCTTCGTCGCCCGGCCGCGCCCGCTGCTGCTGGGTGCAGCGCTGGTCGTGGCGACGCTGGTCTGCCTGCTGTCGTTCGCTCTGGGCCGCTGCGCGGCCCGGCTGCTGCGGCTGGACCCGTCCTCCGCCTCGTCGCTCACGCTCGCCTGCGGCATGAACAACAGCAGTGCGAGCGCCGTGCTGATCACCACCGTGCTCCCGGACAAGCCGCACCTGCTGCTTCCCGTCCTCGCCTACGGCCTGCTGCAGAAGACGGCCGCGAACCGTGTCGTACGGGCCCGTCCGCGGCGCCCGGCATGGGCGACACCGGGCTGAACGCAATCCTGGCCTTCAGTCTTCACGGTGTACGGGAACGAGCAGCGTGAAGGTGGCCGGAGCGGTGCCGGTCAGGGAGAGCCGCCCGCCGAGGGAGTCCGCCAGATCGCGGGCGAGGGCGAGACCGATACCGGCTCCCTGCCCGCCATCGCTGTGGCCGCGGTCGAACAATCCCTCCGCCGAGCCCCGCACCTGCCCCTCGTCGGTGACGTCGAAGGCGAGGGCGTCGTCGAGGTCGCGCACGACCAGACGGACGGTGCCCCGTCCGTGGACGCGCGCGTTGTCCAGCAGGATGTCGAGGATCTCCGTGACGGGTCCGCCGGCGACGGGAACGTCGTCCGGGACGTCCCGGGCCAGACACTCGAAGCGCCTGCCGGCCCGGGCGAACGGACCGTGCCAGCGGCCCTCCGCCGCCCGCAGCACCTGCCCCAGGGGCCGGTCGGCCGCCCTGGTCCGGGGCAGCGCGCGGGGCGTGGACAGACGCAGTACCTCCTCCACCGTGTGGTGCAGCCGGCGGGTGGCGGCGAGGGCCTCGGCGAGGACGGGGCGCAGCCGGGCGTCGTCGTCCTGCGCCAGGCCGGCCTCCAGGGTGAGCTGAAGGCCGGTCAGCGGGGTGCGCAGCTGGTGGGAGGCGTTGCCGGCGAAATCGCGTTCATGTCGCAGGAGCTCGGAGAGGCTGTGCAGCATCTCGTTGTGGGTGTGGGCCACCTGGTCGAGCTCGCTGATGCTGGAGGGGGCGGCCCGGGCGCCCAGGTCTCCTTCGGTGACGGCTCGGCAGTGACGGGAGAGGTCCTCCAGCGGCGCGGCCAGCGCGCGTGCCTGTCGGCGGGCGACGAGGACGGCGACGGCCAGCGCGACCATGGCCACGCCCACCAGGGCCGCCCACGCCAAGAGGACCCGGTCACGCACCGCGACGGCCGGGGAGGACGCCCGTACGACACCGATCACCTGCTCGGCGTGCGGGACGGGCACGGCGACGACCAGGTCGCCCCCCGACCGCGCCCGAACGGCCCCGCCGGCGAAAGCCCGGCCGGCCGGGGCGTCGGCGGTCGCCGGGCCGCCGCCCGCCCGCAGCCGCCCCCGCGGATCGTAGAGGCCGAGGTGTCCACCGGCCGGAGGTGCGGGCAGTTCCGCCGGGTCGCCGGTCGCGTAGTCGGGATTCACGCGCACCGCCGCGGCCAACGCGGCCCGTTCCAGGGTGTCGCGCTGGCCGGCGTACAAGGCCGAGCGGATGGCCAGGGCCAGGGGAACGGCGAGGAGGACGACGGCGACCAGGGCGGCGACGACGGCGACTCGCACCACGCGCTGGGCTCTGCCCTCATGATGCGCCCTCGCCCGGCAGGAGCCGCGGCATCCGCGGCCCGACGCCGGCCGGGGCCGGGACAGCCGCCCCCGACGTGCTCTCAGCGTCTTCTCAGCGCATGCCTTCCAGGCTGGTGAGTGTCTGGACGGCAGCACGTCCCCGGCACGGCCTGCCACGTCGCACCGCTCCGGGACCGTAACCCAGGGGAACGCCATGACTTCCGACACCGCCGCTCCGCCCGTCGCCCAGGCTCAGGTCCGCAGGGCTCCGGCGGTCGGGGCCGCCACCGGCCTGGACCGGTTCTACGAGGACGCCTGTGACCGCGCCCCGCGCGCCGTGGCACTCGAGTGCGGAGCCCTCAGACTGACCTATGCCGAGCTGGACGCCCGTGCCAACCAGCTCGCCCACCGGCTGCGCCGTCTCGGCATCGGCCCGGACAGCCGTGTGGCCCTGCTCCTGCCGAGGTCCGTGGAGATGTACGCGGGGCTGCTCGGCGTGTGCAAGGCGGGGGCGGCGTTCGTTCCGGTCGATCCGGCGGCGCCCGCCGACCGAGTGGACTTCATTGTCGGGGACGCGGGTGTCGACGCCGTGCTCACCCTCTCCGCCCGCGCGGCCGACGCCGTACGCGCGATACCGGACGGGGACTGCGCGGTCATCGAGATGGACCGGGAGGCCCAGTCCCTGGCGGCGCTGCCCACCACACGGCCGCGGGTGACGACGGCGGACGGGACGGACCCGCTCGGCTACGTGATGTACACCTCGGGGTCCAGCGGCAGACCGAAGGGGGTCGAGATCGCCCGGTCCAGCGTCGCCAACTTCGTGCGCGTCGTCTCCCCGGTCTACGGCATCCGGCCCTCGGACCGCGTGTACCAGGGCATGACCATCTCCTTCGACTTCTCGATCGAGGAGATCTGGCCCACCTGGGCGGCCGGCGCCACGCTCGTCGCAGGACCCGCGGGTCCGGGTCGGCTCGGCGACGAACTCGCCGACTTCCTGGACCGGCACGGGGTGACCGCCCTGTATTGCGTGCCCACCCTGCTGGCGACAATTGCACGGGACCTCCCCCGCCTGCGCCGCGTCTTCGTCGGCGGCGAGGCGTGCCCCGCCGCGCTGGTCGAACGGTGGTGCGGATCCGGGCGGCGAATCCTGAACACCTACGGGCCGACGGAGGCGACCGTCACGGCCACCGTCCAGGAACTGCGCCCGGGCCGCCCGGTGACCATCGGCCGACCGCTGCCGACGTACACGGCCGTCCTCCTCGACGAGCGGCGCGAGCCGGTACCGCCCGGGACGGTCGGGGAGATCTGCCTGGGCGGGCCGGGCCTTGCCCGGGGGTACGTCGGCCGCCCGGACCTGACCGCCGACCGCTTCGTCCGGCATCCCCTCGCGCCCGGTGACGGCCGCCTGTACCGCACCGGTGACCTCGGCAGGATGACCCCGGAGGGAGAGATCGAGTACCTCGGCCGCGCCGACGCGGAGGTGAAGATCCGGGGATACAGGGTGTCACTGGAAGAGATCGAGAGCGTGCTGATGGAGGAACCCGGGGTCGTGCAGGCGGCGGTGGCGCTCCTCCCGCGTGGCGACGTCGGCGAACAGGTCCTGGCCGGATACGTGGTGCGGGCCGCGGACAGCGGGAGCGACGACGCCCTCACCGCCCGGCTTCACGACCGTGTACAGCGGTCCCTGCCCTCCTACATGGTCCCGGCGACGCTGGACTTCCTCGACCGGCTGCCGGTCGCACCGAGCGGCAAGACCGACCGGGCGCGGCTGCCGCGGCCATCTGGGCGTCGCCTGGCGGCATCCGGTCCCGTGGCGCCGGTCCGCGACGCGAGGGAGGCCCACGTGCGGGACGCGTGGGCCCGCGCACTCGGTGTCCCTCCGCATGAGGTGTCGGCCGAGGCGGACTTCTTCACAGAGCTCGGCGGGCACTCCCTGCTTGCGGCCCATGCCGTGTCCCTGCTGCGGGAGCAGGACGGCGGCACCGGCCCCACCCTGCGCGACCTGTACGAGAACCCCACCGTCCGGACCTTCACGACCCGCGTGTACGCGCGGGCGGGCGGCCGGCGCGAGGCCGGACGCCCCCGTCCCGAGCCGCCCCTGCGGCATGGCCGCGCACGGATCGCACGGGCAGGACTGGTGCAGGCGGGCGCACTCCACTCCCTCCTGCTGCTGCTCACGGGCCCGGTGGCGCTCGTGTACGGGGCACACCACGGCCGGCTGACCGCCTCGGGCGCCTCCGGCACGACTCTGGCCGTGCTGGACGGCTACCTGGCCGTACGCTGGCTCGTCCCCGTCCTGCTCGCCCGGCCACTGGCCGCCGGGCTCAGGGCCGGCCGGTACCCGCTGTGGGGGGCCACCTATCTGCGCCTGTGGACGCTCGATGTGCTGGTGCTCGGCCTGAGCCCGCTCCGGGTGCTCAGCGGCTCTCCGCTGATGGGACCCTACCTGCGCCTCCTCGGAGCGAGGATCGGCCCGGGCGCCACCATCGCCACGAGCGTGATCGGGGTGCCCGCGCTGCTGCGCGTCGGCGCTGACGCCGCGATCGGCTACGGAGTCACTCTGCGCCCCTGGCAGGTCGCCAACGGCCGGGTCACCATAGCCCCGATCAGCATCGGCGCACGAGCGTACGTTGGTGCGGGCGCGGTCTGCGCACCGGGCACCGAGCTGGGCCCCGGCGCGGCGCTCGGCGAGCAGTCCCTCGCCGGCCCAGGTGAGGCGATTCCCGCCGGAGCGCGCCGGGCCGGCTCGCCCGCCCGGCCGGTCACGGCTCTCTCGCCGCTCGTCGAGTCGATGCTGACCGTCCCGCGCCGCCCGGACCGCTGGCGGCCCCGGCATCTGGCCGCCGCCTTCCTCGGCCTGCTCCTGCTGGAAGCGGTGCCCATCGCGGCGGCGGCGCCGGGCACAGCCCTGTGCTGGTGGGCGTGGCAGCACGGTGATCCGGCCGTGGCACTGCTGTTCGGCCCCGTCTTCCTGGCCGCCGTGTGTCTGATCGTCGCCGTGGGCAGGCGTGCGGTGCTGCCCCGGACTCCGGTCGGCGTGCACCGGGCACGGTCGGCGCTCGGGGTGCGCAAGTGGGTCGCCGACAAGCTGCTCGAGCACAGCCTGACCCTGACCAACTCGTTGTACGCCACCCTCTACACCGCCCCCTGGCTGCGGCTGCTGGGGGCGCGGGTCGGCCGGGGCGCCGAGGTGTCCACGGTGGCGCACATCGACCCGGACCTGCTGACCCTCGGCGACGGCAGCTTCGTCGCCGACATGGCCGGTGCCGGCGTCGCCGTCTTCGCCGCCGACCTCATGGCCCTCGCGCCCACCGAGGTGGGCGGGCGCGCCTTCGTCGGCAACGCGGCTCTGGTGCCCGCCGGTACCCGGCTGGGCTCGGGCTGCCTCGTCGGCGTCGCCAGCGTGCCGCCCGCCGGTGATGTGCCCCCGGGCAGCACCTGGCTGGGTTCACCCGCACTGCGGCTGCCGGTGCGCCAGGCCAGCGGGCGCTATCCCGAAAGACTGACGTTCCGGCCCACCCGGGGGGCCGTACTGAGCCGTCTGGCCATCGAGTTCTTCCGGGCGATCCTGCCCGCGACGCTGCTCGCCGCCGCCGGCTTCGGATACCTGGCGGCCCTCACCCGCCTTGCCCTCACCTCGGGACCCGCGATCACGTTGCTGGTGTCACCGTTGCTGGCTCTGGGCGCCACGACGGCCGTCGTCGGCTTCTGCGCGCTGGCCAAGTGGGTGGTCGCCGGACGGTACCGGCCGCGCGTCGAACCGCTCTGGAGCCTGTTCGTCCGCCGGACCGAGTTCGTCACCGGCCTGTTCGAGGCCGCCGCGGTCCCCGCCGGCGTCGGCGCCCTGGTGGGGACCCCGTTGCTGCCGCCGGTCCTGCGTCTCTTCGGCGCCCGCATCGGCCGGGGCACCTGGATCGGCACCACGTATCTGACGGAGTTCGACCTGGTGGCGGTGGGCGATGACGCTTCGATCGGCATGCACGTCTCCCTGCAGACGCACCTCTTCGAGGATCGGGTGATGAAGATGTCCACGGTGACCGTGGGGCCCGGCGCGAGTGTCGGAACGCGCTCGGTGGTGCTGTACGACGCCGTCGTAGGCGCCGGAGTCCGGCTCGGTGCGCTGTCCCTGGTCATGAAGGGTGAGCGTCTGACTCCCGGTACCGACTGGCAGGGCCTGCCCGCCGAAGGATGTGCCGCCCCGCCGCAGCCCGACGCGGTGGGACGGACCGGAAGGAAGCAGCCATGACCCGTACGCCCGATGGGCGCCTCCCGCTCGCCCTCGTCTACCGCGGGCCGGCCGCCTCCCCCGGCTGCCCCGAGGCGGTCGCGGCGCTCCTCTCCTCCGGTCCATGGGACCTGGACGTCCGCTACACCGGGCCCCATGAGTCACTACCGCTGTCGGCCGAGTCACTGTCCCGGGCCGTGCTGTACGCCCAGCCCGGCGGCGGCACACTCGACGCCGCCTACCGCGTCCTGCGCCCGCAGCGCCGGGCGGTCCGCGACTTCGTCCACGGCGGCGGGCACTACCTGGGGTTCTGCCTGGGCGCCTATCTCGCCGGAGCCACACCGGGCTTCGGGCTCCTGCCCGGCGACACCGACCAGTACATCGCCACGCCGGGGGCAGCGGTCCACGACGAGGAGTCCACCGTGGTGCGGGTGACCTGGCGGGCGTGCCCGCGCGCCGTGTACTTCCAGGACGGTCCCGTCTTCCTCCTCGACGACGACACCGCCGTACGGGTCCTGGCTCGCTACGACAACGGCACCCCCGCCGCTGTCGTAGCCCCCTTCGGCGCGGGCCGAGTGGCCGTCGCAGGACCGCACCCGGAGGCCACGGACGACTGGTACACGGACCACGGCCTGCCCGTGCAGCACACCCTGGACCTGGCTCGCGACCTCGTGGAATCGATGTGGCGGGAGTGAGCCCATGGCCTATCACGAACCCCGTCTGTGGCTCGTCCGCACAGTGCCCGGGGGCCGGCAGCCGGACCCGTCCGTACTGGACGGCCTGGAACGGCGGCGGGCCCGTGCCTTCGCCCGGCCCGGGGACCGGATCCGGTACGTCAGCGCGCACACCGCCCTCCGGCTGCTGCTCTCCGCCCGGACCGGTGTCACACCCCGGCGGGTGGTGCTCACCCGGGAGCCGTGCCCGGTGTGCGGCGGCCCGCACGGCCGGCCCGCGCTCGCGGACGGCACGCTCCACTTCTCCCTGGCCTACAGCGACGACCTCTGCCTGATCGCGATCGCCGGCTCGCCCGTCGGCGTCGACATCGAGCGGATCCCGCCTCCTGACGTCGTCACCGGCCTCACCTCCGCGCTGCATCCCGAGGAGCAGGCGGCACTCGGCCGCCTGCCCGAGGACGAACGCCCCCTGGCCTTCACCAGGGTCTGGGTGCGCAAGGAAGCCTGGCTCAAGGCGATCGGCACCGGTCTGTCCCGAGGGCTGTCCACCGATCACGTCGGTACGGGTGCCGCACCGGGTCCGGCACCCTCGGGCTGGACCATCACCGACGTCACCGTCGGCCCTGCCCGAGCGGCGGCGCTCGCCGTGCCACACGGCTGACGGCACCGGGGACCGGTGCCGTCAACCGCGTAGATGCTGCGATTCCTCGTAGCACCGTCACCCGAAGGGCCGTTCGGCGACGAACGAGGTACGCACCGTACGCTCGCGCTCCTCGTCGTCCGTCTCCCGGCGTCCGTCGTTCCGTCGGTCCTCTCGCGGCCGCTCATCACGCCGCCGGTCGTCGCGCCGTTCTCCGGTCTCACGCCGGTCCCGGCGCTCCTCCTGCCGCATGCGCCGCGAGGCGTCCTCGCCCCGGTCCCGGCGCTCCTGCCTGAGGTCACTCATCGTCGTGCTCCTCACTCCCCCTTGCCTGTCTGATGACTCCAGCCTGCGATCCGGGTACTGAGAGCAGGCTGAGAGGCGTCCCGTTTCTCAGCGCCCTCTCAGCCGACGACCGTCACCGGCGACGGTTATGGTGGACCGGAGGCAGCCATGCGAACGCTGATCGTCGAGGACGAACTCGGACTCGCCGCTGCGATCGCCGACGGACTCGCCGCGGAGGGCTTCGTCGCCGACGTCGCGCACGAGGGCACCGACGGCTTGTGGCGCGCCCTGCACGAGTCCTACGACGTCATCGTGCTCGACATCATGCTTCCCGGCCTGTCCGGCTACGAGGTGCTGAAGCGGCTGCGGCGCGCCCGGGTCTGGACGCCGGTGCTGATGCTGACCGCGAAGGACGGCGAGTACGACGAGGCGGACGCCCTGGACCTCGGCGCCGACGACTACCTGAGCAAGCCCTTCTCGTACGTCGTCCTGGTCGCCCACCTCAGGGCGCTGCTGCGCCGCGGGGCGCCCGCCCGGCCCGCGGTGCTTTGGGCCGGCGATCTCAGTGTGGACCCAGCCCGCCGCCGCTGCCGCCGCGGAGAGCAGGACATCGAACTCACCGCCCGCGAGTTCGCCCTCCTGGAGTACCTGGTCAGACACGCCGACGACGTACTCAGCAAGACGGACATCCTCACCCATGTCTGGGACGAGCACTTCGACGGCGACCTCAACATCGTCGAGGTGTACATCGGCTATCTGCGGCGCAAGATCGACGCTCCGTTCGGCCGGCACACCATCGAGACCGTCCGCGGTGCCGGATACCGGCTGCGCAGCGGTGCGGGGTGAGCGATGGCCGCCGGCGTTCGGTTCTGGTGGGCCCACAGGTCGCTGCGGCTGCGACTGACCGCCGCCGCGGCCCTGGTCATCGCCGTCGGCCTGGCCGCAGCGGCCGTTCTCCTCGTCGTCTGGCTGCACGCCAGCCTGGTCAACGGCCTGGACAGCGCCGCTCTCCAGCGCGCCGAGGTCGTCGCGGCGGACGCCGACAGTGCTCCGATCAACGCGGACATACCGGCGGCGGACCATGGCGAAGACGCTGTACAGGTCGTCGACCGCGGTGGCAACGTGATCGCCAGCTCGGGAAACCTCCGCCATCGGCCACGGGCGTTCTTCTTTCCGGTGAGCCGGTCCGGCACCCCTCGGGCGCACGCCGTTCAGGACATCCCCGTGGGTGAGAGCGGTTCCTGGCGGGCCGTCGGCGTACCCGCCGGTTCGGCGCGCAACCCGGTCACCGTGTACGTGGCCGTCCCCACCGAGAGCGTCGATCAGGGGCTGGCCCGGCTCGCCGTCGGCCTGGCCGCCGGAACCCCGGCGGTCGTCGCGCTGCTCACGGCAGTGGTGTGGGCGCTCACCGGGCGCGCGCTGCGTCCCGTGGAGGCCATGCGCGCCCAGACCGCCGAGATCACCGCATCCGACCTCGGCCGAAGGCTCGATGTGCCGCCCACCGCGGACGCCCTCGCCAGGCTCGCCCGGACACTGAACGACCTGCTCGAACGCCTGGACACGGCGACCCGGCGGCAGCGCCGGTTCATCGCGGACGCCGCCCACGAACTGCGCAGCCCCCTCAGTGCGCTGCGAACCCGTCTGGACGTGGCCGCCCGGCACGCCCCCTCCCCGGAGACGCAGACCCTCGCCGGGTCCCTGCTGCGGGACTGCGAACGGCTCACCCGGCTCGTCGACGATCTCCTCCGGCTGGCGCGGCTCGACGACCGGCGCGGGATCCGCATGCGCTCCGTCGACCTGGACGAGATCGTCTTCGCCGAGGTGCGTGAGGCCCGCCGCCGCACCGGGCTCCCGATCGACCAGCACGCCGTCGGCGCGGCACGCGTGCGCGGCGATGCGGACGCTCTCGCCCGTGTCGCACGCAACCTCCTCGACAACGCCGTTCGCTACGCCCGTAGCCGCATCACGGTCAGCCTGCACAGCGGGGACGGCACCGCCTGCCTGGTCGTCGCCGACGACGGCCCCGGCATCCCGGACGCCGACCGGGAACGGGTCTTCGAGCGCTTCACCCGCCTGGACGACGCGCGCTCCCGGGACACCGGCGGCAGCGGCCTCGGCCTGGCCATCGTCCACGACGTCGTCATGGCCCACCACGGCCGCACCCTGATCGAGGACAACCACCCCGGCGCCCGGGTGGTCGTCCTGCTCCCGGCGGAAGAATGCTGCTGACCCGCGCACGCGGTCCGAGAGCGGACCGCCGGACGAGAGCCGCGGTGAGGGCCGCGGTAAGACCCGAGAGCCGAAGCAGTTCCGTCACCCCGATGTAGGAGGGCCAACGCTCGACCACAAGTCCTTCGACGTGCGCAGCACCCCCGGCCCGCAACTCATCGTCGCGGCCTCACGTGGAGATCGGGCGGTGCGGCCAGGAACGCAGTTCGAGGACAACGCGCGCGTCCCTTCAAAAGCGGAACCGGCGGCGGGTGTACAGGCCTGCATCTGGGCTGGATCTTCGTCCTGAGCGGCGTCTCCGGTCGGTTCGCCCACCGCTGGACCGTGGCCGGCGAGACCGGAAACAGCGTGGGGTTCTGCCGCCTGGCCGCGGGCCACTTCCCTCCGGAGGAAGCCGCGGCGGGGGCAGGTCGGCGACCGGGAGGCGATCAGGGACGTGCTGTTCGCCGCGGCCGAGCCGCGCCGACTGTCCGGCTTGCCCGGCGCTGACTGACGACGTGGTCCGGCCACGTTTGGTTGCTCAGCTCTCCCTCTCCTCGGGAAGGCGGACGAGGAGTCGAGCGCCACCCAGTCCGCCCTGCCCCGGCGCGTCGTCCGCCTCGGCACGCACCGTGCCGCCATGGGCCATGACGATGCCGCTGACTATGGCGAGGCCGAGGCCGGAGCCGCCCACCTCACGGGAACGAGCCTCGTCCAGCCTGGTGAACCTCTCGAAGACCCGTTCCCGGTCGGCGGGCGGTATGCCCGCGCCGTCGTCGCTGATGACCAGTTCCACCGTGCCCTGGCGCCGGTTGAGAGCTATGCGGATATGTCGTTTGGCGTGCCGACGGGCGTTGTCAAGAAGGTTCCGCACGACCCGGCGCAGCGCGTGCGCGTCCCCGCGCACCCGGCCCGCCGAGACGGACCGGGTGTCGATCACGCGCTCTGTCAGTGCGCGCTGCCGTCTGGCTTCGGCGAACACCACCTCGTCCAGGTCTACGACCGTATACAACCGCTGCGGCGCGGGGCCCTCCGCGCGGGCCAGGTCCAGCAACCCCTCGACGAGGTCGTGCAGCCGCTCGGTGTCCTCCAGCAGGGCGGAGGCCACCTGGGCATCCGGCTGAGGATCGGGGTAGTTGGCCAGCGCCTCCAGTTGAGCGTGGATGGCGGCCAACGGGCTGCGCAGTTCGTGTGCCGCGTCACCGACGAAACGACGCTGGGCGGCCGACGCGACGTCAAGCCGGGTGAGCATCTCGTTCAGCGTGACCGCGAGGGCGTGCACCTCGTCGTGGGAGTCGGGCACGTCCAGGCGACGGTGCAGGTCGGTGGCGGTGATCTCGGTGGCCTGACGACGCAGCGTCTCCACGGGCCGCAGGGTGCGTCCGGCCGTGAGCCAGAGCATCCACCCCGCCAGCGCCGTCAGCACCGGGATCCCGGCAAGGAGGATGGTTTGCAGGAGGGACAGGGTCCGCTCGGCCTGTCTGAGGGACATCGCGACGACGATCGTGGCGGGTCGCCCCCGCACGCGGGTCTGCTCAGCGGCCACGCGGAAGTCTCCCGTGTCCCCGATGCGGAGATCCGTCAGAGTCATCAGCCGGCCGGCCCCGAGTTCGGCGGGCAGCGGAAAGGGCAACCCCCGGTCACCCCCGGTATGGGCGCCCGCGTAGGAGCTGGCGATGACCTCACCGTCCGGTGCCAGCACGAGCGTCACATCGATGTCACCGTGGTTCGACGTGATCAGGGAGCCCAGCCTGCCCTCCTTGATGATCGAGGAGACGTCCTTGAGGCGCTCCCGGGCGGTCCCGTCGAGGCTCTGCACCATCGCGGTGTGCAGACCGGCCAACAGTCCGACGCCGGCCACGATCAGCGCACCGGCGAACATCGCCGTGGCCAGGAGCGTCACCCGTGACCGCAGCGTCAGTTTCCGCGTGCGCGGGGGCCGTGGGCTGCGCCGCCACGGAACCCGTTGCCCCGCCCGGCCGCGCAGCCGTGTGCGCCGGACCATCACCCTCCCCTTCCGTTGAGCCGGTATCCGATGCCGCGCACCGTCTCGATCGCCGAGCGGCCGAAGGGAGTGTCGATCTTCCGCCGCAGATAGCCGACGTAGACCTCGACGATGTTCGGATCGCCCTCGAACCAGGCGTCCCACACCTGCGCGAGCAGTTCGTTCTTGCTGACCACCGTGTCCGGATGGCGCAGCAAGAACTCCAGCAGGCCGAACTCCCTCGGGGTCAGCTCCAGAAGCGTCTCGCCACGGCCGCACCGATGGGCGCCCGGGTCCAGCCACAGGTCCCCTGCGCTGAGCACGGGCCGCCGCTGGGGCGTTCCGCGTCGCATCAGTGCCCGGATATGGGCCAGCAGCACGACGAAGGAAAACGGCTTGGTCAGATAATCGTCGGCGCCCAGATCAAGCGCGTCCGCCTCGTCGTATTCACCGTCCTTGGCCGTCAGTACCAGCACCGGCGTCGTAACCCTGGCGGCCCGCAGTGAACGACATATGTCATACCCATTTCGCCCCGGCAACATGAGGTCCAAAACAATGACCGCATAGTCATTGTTGCCGGCCAGCCTGAATCCGGTCTCGCCGTCGCGGGCGATGTCGACGCCGAACCCCTCGGCCCGCAGGACTCGTTCCACCGCCGCGGCGATGTGCGGTTCGTCCTCGACCACCAGTATCCGCACTCGGGGTCTCCTTGTATTTCACTCGGTCCGCCCAGCCTGTGCCATTCACCCGATGCCGGGTTCAGAGAGTCACCGACCGCGCGAATTCCCGCCGGGCTCTCAGCCTTCTCTCAGCTGCCCTCAGGGTTCACACAGCGCCCAACCCCCACAGTGGAGAAGTGCTGTTGTCCGTGAGCAACGCCGCTCACGGCGCCTGTCTCCCCACGAAAGGCGTCTTAATGGCTCCGGCTTCCGTAGCCCGGCGAGAATTCACTCGTCCGTCAACTTCTGTTACGACATCCGTTGCCTTCCATACCGAACCGCCCCGTCGAAATCCCGCCTGGAAATGGCCACTCATCACCGTCGGAAGTTACCTGACCGGTATGGGAGCCGAGGCGGCGGGCCTGCCGGCACCGTGGCTGTTGGCCGCTCTGCTGACGGGAGCGGTACTGGCTTTGTCCGGCGTGGTCAGGGAACGACTGCCCAGCCCTGTCAACCGCGCGGGCCAGTCGCTGGTCGGCGCCCTGATGGGCAGCTACCTCACCTCATCGGCCCTGATGAAGGCGGCACCCGCGGCGCTGCCGCTCACCCTGGTGACCGCCGCCACCATCACACTGAGCGTGGCGATCGCCTGGTGCCTCTCCCGCGCCCGCGGTCTTGGCCACCCCACCGCGGTACTCGGCATGGTGCCGGGCGGATCGGCCGCGATCGTCGCGAGTGCCGACGAACTCGGCGCGGATGCACGCCTGGTGGCCTTCACTCAGTACCTGCGCGTGGGACTGGTCGCGACGACGGCTCCGCTGATCGCTCAGTGGCTGACCGCCGGACCTGGGACGGCCGGCGGTCCCGTGGCTCAGGAGACGGCTCACCGGGGGCTGTTGCACCTGGTCGCCGCGTCCGACCAGCAGGCCGGCCTGCTCACGCTGCTGGCGGTGGTATGGGTCGGTACGTTCCTCGGGCGCCGTCTGAAGCTGCCCACCCCCGCGCTGATCGGCCCCATGCTGGCGGGCCTCGCCGTGACGATGAGCGGCCTCCTGCCCGGCTTCGCGCCGACGGGCCTGCTGCAGAACCTCGTTTTCGTGCTGGTGGGCTTGGACGTGGGCGTGCGCTTCACCAAGGAGACGCTGCTGCTCGTACGGCGCGTCCTTCCCTCGCTGCTCCTCGCCCTGACCGCGATGTGCCTCGGTTGCGCCGGACTGGCCTGGCTGTTCGCGCGGGCGGCCGGCACGCCGGTCATGGACGCCTATCTCGCCACCACCCCGGGGGGAATCAACGCCGTAATTGCCACGGCGGTCTCCTCGCACGCCGACGTCGCGCTGATCTCGGCCGTGCAGAGCCTGCGTCTGCTGATCGTCGTGTTCGCCACGCCCTGGATCATCCGGCTCGTCGCGACCTCGCGACCAGCCTGGGGCAAGGGCGCATGACAGCCCCACGGGAGACGTCGCGCCCCGTGCGCCGGGAACTGCGCCTCGCCCGGCTGGCCTGGCACACCGCGGTGGCCCCGGACCGGCTGCCCTGGGCGCTGGGCCGACTGCTCGACGGCGCCACGATCTGCTGGCACGCAGACCCGCCCGCCTCCTTCGGGCCCCAGATGCGGGGGTACCGGCTGGTTCTCGCCGATCCGGAGGGCGGGACACTGACCGCCGAACGGGAGGCCGCGGACTTCAGCGCCCGCGAACGGCTGGCCGCACAGGCGCTCGTCCGCGTCGTCCGGATGCGACGCGCTCTGGCTCGTCCGAGGCCTGCGCGGCCGTTGGCGTTGCCGCGTGGCGAGCGCCTGCTCCTGCATCCGGCCATGGTCGCCGAACAGGACGCCGTCGCCACACTGCTGCCCCGGGAACACCAGGCCGACCGCGGGCGCCTGAACCTGCTGCTCAGTCCCCGGCTGGGCCGCGGTGTGCTGGCCACCACGGCCGACGGACACGCTGTCGGCTGGGCGGCCCTGATCTGGGATGGTCCGGGGGCGGAGATCATGCTCCTCGTCACCGGCACATGGGCGAAGCGCCGGCTGGGCGATGCGCTGCTACGGGAACTGACGGGCATCGCCCTCTCGGCGGGCCTCCGGGACATGTGGGTGCACACCACCTGTGACGATGCCTCCGTCGGTGATGCCGTGTTCCGGGTCTTCCGGCACGTCGACGTCGACAGCGATGCGACGGGCACCACTTTGACCGTCCTCCCGGACGACGCGCTCGACGAACAGACCGTCATGATTCCCGGCACCGGCATCTCCCCCAGGCGGTGGACCGCGTCCTGACTGATCCCGTCTCGAGGAACTGCATGACCTGTGAACCAGCGCGCGGGGACCTGTTTGTCTACTCTGGCGGCCATGGACACGCCCGCCGCACCGGCCAACAGCCGCTTCCGTGTCCTCGTGGTCGAGGACGACGACGTCATCGGCCGCCACCTGGAAACCGGCCTGCGCGGCAACGGCTACACCGCCGCCTGGAGCCGCACCGGCGCCGCCGCCCTCGCCGAGGCCACCCGCATCCCTTACGACGCCCTGCTGCTGGACCTCGGCCTGCCCGACATGGACGGCCTCGACGTCGCCCGAACCCTGCGCGGCCGTTTCCGGGACCTGCTGATCGTCATCCTCACCGCCCGCACCGACGACATCGACGTCATCGCCGGCCTGGACGCCGGGGCCGACGATTACCTGGTCAAACCCTTCAGCCTCACCGTCCTGCTGGCTCGCCTGCGCGCCCACCTGCGTCGCCGTGCCGTCACCGCACCCGCCGAGCGGCAGCCGATCCGCCTGGGCGATCTCGTCATCGACCCCGTGGCACGCCGCTGCGCCTTGCGCGACGGGGAAGTTGCCCTCCGTCCCAAGGAGTTCGATCTGCTCGCCCTCCTCGCGCGGCACGCGGACGAGGCCGTCTCCCGCGAGACCCTGATGGCCGAGGTCTGGGACGAGAACTGGTTCGGCTCCACCAAGACCCTCGACGTCACCATG
Organism: Streptomyces sp. NPDC006309; assembly: GCF_040613095.1. Lineage (NCBI taxonomy): Bacteria > Bacillati > Actinomycetota > Actinomycetes > Kitasatosporales > Streptomycetaceae > Streptomyces > Streptomyces sp. NPDC006309. The sequence continues at coordinate 51,862 of NZ_JBEXRO010000002.1, forward strand.
GCCGGCCTGCGCCGCCGCCTCACCGAGGCCGCCGGGACGACTCCCGGCCCCAGTCACCTGCCCCGCATCACCACACTGAGAGGACACGGCTACCGCCTGGAGACCTGACACGCGACTTCGCCGTCGACCCGGACAGCGTGCAGCAGGCGGCGGGTGAGTGCGGGGGCGATCACGGCATCTCCGAGGGCCACGGCCCGGATGCCCGCGAGGACTTCTTCGGAGCGGGCGACCCGTCTGCGCGAAGGCATGCTCGGCACCGCCTGATGGCTCGCAGGGCGGCGTGGATGTGGGGCGTGGTGCCTGCCGTGCTGCGCGGTGAGCCGGGCTTGCGCAGCGCGATACAGCTTCGGGACGGCCGCATCAGGTCCTGACGGCGCTTCCCCGGACCAACCGGCTGCTGATCGACGCGGCACCCTGGGCAAGCCCGGCGCCTGCGTGCCGTACGGGGTCCGGAGGTTACGGGGCGGTCCGCCGCAGGTAGCGGGAAACCGTCTCATTTCCTTTGCGCGAGCTCCCTTTGCGCAGGTTTCAGCAGCTCTGCGTTGAGCTGAGCGCCGACCAGAAGAGCCAGGTTGGACAGCCATAGCCAGACCAGGAACACCACGACGCCTGCCAGTGAACCGTACAGGCGGTGATAGGTACTGACATGGGCGGTGTAGAGGGCGAAGCCGAGTGAGGCGGCCAGCAGGAGCACTACTGCCAGTGCGCCGCCGGGCGCCGTCTTCCCGACAGGGCGGGAAGACGCCGGGCCCGAACGGTACAGGACGAGCACCAGGGTGACGGCGACCGTGGCCACGACCGGCCAGCGCAGTGTGTTCCAGGCGTCCTGCGGCCCGGTTCCCAGGTGCAGCGCCAGACCCAGACGCCGGGCCAGGCTACCGGTGATGAACAGCGCAAGGGTCGATGTGAGAAGCAGGGAGATCAGGACGAGGGCCGTGGCGACGATGCGCGGTGCGGTGCGCCAGACCGGCCGGTCCGCGCTGACTTGGTGCATCGCGTGCAACGCCCGGCGGAAGACGCTCAGATAGCTGCATCCCGACCACAGGGCTCCCGCTCCTCCGAAGAAGATCAGCGTCCATGCCGCTGACGACTGTCCGGCCATCTGCCGCAGGGTGCTGCGCAGCAGAGCGCGGGACGCGACGGGGGCGGCCTGCGACATGCGGTCGATGACCTCGGGCCTGGCCGTGGGCATGGTCAGACCCAGGATAGAGAGGATCACCAGCAGCAGGGGAAACAGGGCCAGGACCGCGTAATAGGTCAGGGCAGCGGCCCAGTCCGTGACGTCATCGTTCCAGACGGCCACCGGCGTCCGGCGCAGCGCCGCCCACCACCGAGCCGTGCGGCCGTCTCCGTCATCCATGACGCGGATGCTCCCACCTTCGGTCAATGGACGTATGCCCGGCGCGCGTTTCGAGCCGTCGGTTCGGCCGGCAGACATCACGGCAGGCCACCATGTGACAGCAGGCACGGGTGACTCCCGTGAGGCCAACCCCTCCGCCGTGAGGCGCATCTCCGCCCTTGAGTGCGTGGGCCTCGGGCGAACCGATGGCATCAAGGCGTCGGCCGACCTCCGTGTCTACCCGCGAGACGAAGAACGAACGACCGGATGGATGGCGGCCAGGTCGTGTCCGGCATCCCGGGCCTGTTCCAGGCCGAGTGATGCCGAGCCGTGGCCATGACATACCGGGACGTGGCTTGCTGACCGATCGGGGGGATGTGCTCGTCCGGGCGGCGGGCGAGGGGGTCAGTCTTCACAGAGCGCGTCGCCGACCGTCTCGTGCAGCGGCAGGACGGACGTGAGACGGGTGAGTTCCAAGATCCGTCTGACCTCCGGCTGGATACCGGTCAACGCGAACCGGCGCCCGGCGTCCGCACGGCGACGATTGATGTCGACGAAGGCTCCCAGCGCGCTGGAGTCGCAGAAGTTCACGCGGGTGAGGTCCAGGATCAGCAGGGGGACATTCTGCATCCCCGTGGTGGTGAGATGCCCCAGCAACTGGGGCGCGGTGTGGTAGTCGATGGGGCCGTCCACGGCGACGACCGCGTGCCGCGGGCCGCGGTGTGACGCGAGGGTCAGCGTCGGGCCGGTGGGCACCAGGCTGTTGGAGTCGACCGGTGGTGAGCTGTCGGTGGGCTGGTGCGCCTCGGGGCCGGGGGAGGGGGTCATCGGGAGGGGCTCTCCTGTATCCGGGACGAACGGGTCGGCTGGTTGTCCTGGTGCCGGTCGAGGAGCCGACCGGGGTACGCCGTCACGAGGTCTTGACCTCCGCCCACACTACTTTCCCTCCGTCGATCCAGCGGGTGCCCCATCGTGATGCGATGGCGTCGACCAGGAATATGCCCCGGTGCCCGAACTCCCCGGGGTGCGAAACGATCAGACGGGGCTCCTCGAGGCTGCTGTCCGTGACCTCCAGGACGACGCGTTCACCGGCCCGCCGCAGCTCGACGCGCAGCGGTGTCCTGGCGTGCCGGACGGCGTTGGCGACCATCTCGTCCGCGATCAGCATCATGTCGTTCGCCAGATGACGCAGGCCCCACTCGCGCATGACCACGGACACCAGCTGGCGGGCGTCGGGGACCGCGCTGGAGACCGGGGCGTAGTCACGCACCACCGCCACCACCTGGTGCGACGCGTCCTCGGGTCGGTGCAGGTACAACATGGCGATGTCGTCGTCGTGCTGCCCGCCGGCCAGGGCGTCCAGCCAGGAGTCGCAGTCCGCCTCGATCTCGCCCACGGGCCCGGCCAGCAGCTCCCGCAGCTGCCGCAGCCCGTCGTCGATGGGGCGCCCGCGGCGTTCGACCAGGCCATCCGTGTACAGCAGCAGCCGCGATCCGGGCGGCAGGGAGACATCCTGCTCCGCATAACGGCGCCTGCCCACCCCCAACGGCGGTCCCACCTTCTCGTCCAGGAACCTCACGCTGCCTCCCGGGTCGCGCTGTGCCGGCGGCAAGTGCCCGGCGACGGCCGCCCGCAGCCGGTCCCGGCGCGTGTCGAGCACCGCGTAGACGCAGGTGGCGATGGAGCCGGGAGCGATGTCGTCCACCAGAACGCTCAGCTGCTCCAGCACCTCGGCGGGGGCGAGCCCGAGCTGCGCGTACGCCCGGCAGGCCGTGCGGATCTGGCCCATGACCGCTGCCGCCCTGACGCCCTTGCCCATCACGTCACCGACGACCAGCGCCACCTCGCCGTCCGGGAGCGGTATGAGGTCAACCCAGTCACCGCCGGCGCCGCGATCCCGTGCGGCCGGCAGGTAACGCGACGTGCTCGCGACCCCGTCGACGCGTGGCAGCGCCGGCAGCAGGTGGCGTTGCAGCTCTGTGGCCGCTTCCCGCTCCTGGCGGTAGGTCTGCGCGTTCTGCAGTGCCACGGCGGTCTGCGCGGCGAGACCGGTGATCAGGCGTTCGTGTCGCTCCGTGAAGACCCCACGCTCGGGATGGCCGAAGAAGAACCCGCCGAGCACCGTCCCGCGGGACATCACCGGAACGGCCAGATAGCTCCGCACCGGCAGGTGCCCCTCCGGCATGCCGTGGTGCGGTGCGTTGTGCCCGTAACGCGCATCGGCGGTGATGTCGTCGGACCGCACCACGCCAAGGCCCCGGAAGGTCTGCTCGAACACCAGCGTGTTGCGCGGCATGGGGAACTTGTCGAAGGCCGACCGGTCGACACCGGAGATCACGTAGAGCAGGTACGACTCTCCGGTCTCGCCCAGGACGTTGTAGAAGAAGGCGCCGAACGCCGCCCCGGCCAGGCGGGTGGCGGCGTCGACCGCGTGCTGGACCAGCGCGTCAAGGTCGAGTTCCGCGGCCAGGACACTGCCCGCCTCCTGGAGCAGCTCGACGATCGCCGCCTCCTCGCGCAGCTCCCGCTCCCGCTGCTCCAGCTCCTTCTGGGACCGGCGCAGCTCCGTCGTGGCGGAGCGCAGCTCGGCCACCACCGTCTGCAGGTGAGCGGCCCTCTGTCCCACCAGGCTCTCCAGGCCCTCCAGGAGGGTGCGAGCCGCGTCCGCCTCCGCGGTGGGCGACGGCCCGGCGGCGGACAGCAGCGCCAGGCGCGTGCTGCCGGTAACCGTGCGGAAGAGCGTGGCGACCTCGGCGGACAGCGGAACGCGGGAGAACAGCACCACCGCGAACCACTCACCCGGCGACAGGGTTCCGCCGAAGGCCAGCACGGAACGGACACCCTGCCCCGGGAGGAGTTCCTCCATCCCGTCCACCTGGTTTCCGGACACGGCCACAACCTCGACGTCGCTTTCCGGCGGCACAGCGCCGTCCGCGTCCCCGGTCGCGACTCCCAGGCGTTCGAGCAGCCGGTGCACCGACGGTGCCTCGTGGGCGGCGACGGACGACGGCACGGGAATGTGCAGCGGACCGGAGCCCTCCGTGCCGGGCCAGCCCACGTACGGACCACGGAACCCGACCAGGGACAGACACCGCGCGTGCTCAGCGGGGGGTTCCGCGGCTGACGGATCCGCGGTGTCGGCGTTCCCCGGCCCGGCGAGAAACACTCCCACCGCAGGGCAGGCGCGGCCGTCACGCGCGTCGACCAGGCTGTCGTAGAAGAAGTCGGCGACCGTTTGTGCCGCCGCGTCCGGGGACGACACAGCGCTGACGGCCTTCCGCAAGTGGGCACTGCACCGGGCTGTTTCACTGAGACCGAAAGCCGACAGGTCGAACCGGACGTCCTGCACGCTCTGTCACACCTCGATAACTGAAGAGGGTAGGACCATGGCAACCAGCAGGACCATGGCCATCACAGGTTAGCCTCTGGCCGGTTTTGGTCGGTCCTGATCCGTGCTGCCATCCCAGTGCCCGGGCGCTCCGTGCAGATGCGGTGCGGGCCGCGCTCAGCGGCGCAGCGCGGCGAGGGCGTCGTCGACGGTGGGGTGGAAGGTGAACACCTGGTCGAGGCCCACGGTCCGGAAGACGCGGGTGAGGTCGTGGCTGAGTCCGGTCAGGCTGAGGGAACAGCCGGCGGCCTCGGCGCGGTGGTAGGCGGTCACGAGCACGGTGATGCCCGTGGAATCGCAGTAGACGACACCGGAGAGGTCGATCACCAGGGGGGTGCCCGGGGCGAGCGGGACGCGTTCCAGCGCCTGGGTGAGCTGTGGCGCGGTGTGATGGTCGAGTTCGCCGGTCACCTTCACCAGGACGGGGCCGGCCTCGTGGATCTGCTGTGTGACGGTCAGGGTGGGCTCGGTCACCGTTTCTCCTGATGGGGTGATGCAGGCGGTAGGGGTACGGACAGGGCGAGCAGAGCTGTGTCGTCGCCGACTCCCGGACCCAGGCCTCCAAGGAGGCCGTCCACAGTGTGCAGCAAGTGCTCGGCCGACGGCACGCCGCCGGCCGCGAGATGCCGGGCGAGCCGTTCCTGGCCGAGCATGTCGCCATCGGGTGTACGGGCCTCGACGAGGCCGTCGGTGTACAGCAGCAGGGACTCGTCCGGATCGAGGTGGATGGTGGCCCGGACGACACGCGGCTCGTGCAGCAGACGGATGAGTTGCCCGTCGACGGTGGAGACCGGCTCCACGGTTCCGTCCGAACGGATGCCGACAACCCTGGCAGGCGCACCACCTCGGTCTCCGCGGCCAGGCCATGGGACGCGACGAGCCGTACCTGGTCGGCGTCCCCGATCGCCACGCCGGCCATCGGGGTGGCGAAGATCCCGGCCGCCAGGGAGGCAATCTTGTCGTTGTCGAGAGCATGACCGGACCATTTGTCTGCGACGGGGTACTCGCGGACCGCGGCTATGCGTCCGTCCTCGTCGGACGTCAGGCCGAGGCGACATGCAGGCGCACTCGAAGTCATGGCCTGCGGCCTCCAGCGTGAGGGGCTCCTGCACCATGCCGAGTGCTGGTGCCCTGGCTGGTGGGCCTATCCTACGAGGCGATCCTTTTCGAGAGGACAGGTCGGTCACGCCACCAAAAGCGGAAGAACCTGCCGGGCGGGTGCCTTTTGTGTCGATGGCCTGTTCGGAAAACGTCGGCTCGTTCCGGGCGTGGTGACGGAGCCCGCCCACGGCGCGGTCGACACGGTGGCTCGGACTGGACGGCGTGGATGAAAGGGTTGGCTGTGGCAGGTTCCGCAGATGCTGAACGTCGGCCGTCGACGTTCGCGGCCGATGTGTTCGCCGCCGACGCGGAGATCGGCGAAGATCTTGCCGCGGTGGACTGGGCCGTGACCCCGCTCGGGCCGCCGGACGGCTGGCCGCAGAGTCTGCAGACGGCGGTCAGCATCCTGCTGTCGTCACGGTTTCCCATGTGGATGGCCTGGGGACCCGATCTGACGTTCTTCTGCAATGCCGCCTACCGCCAGGACACCTTGGGGCAGAAGTACCCCTGGGCGTTGGGGCGTTCTGCGAGCGAGGTCTGGGCGGAGATCTGGGACGACATCGGCCCGCGTATCGACGCCGTACTGGCCACGGGCGAGGCCACGTGGGACGAGGCGCTGCTGCTGTTCCTGGAGCGCTCGGGGTATCCCGAGGAGTCGTATCACACCTTCTCGTACAGCCCGCTGCGCGACGATTCCGGCACGGTGGTCGGGATGCTGTGCGTGGTGAGCGAGGAGACCGAACGGGTCATCGGTGAACGACGGATGGCGACGCTGCGGGACCTGGGTTCCGATCCGAGCGTCGTGCGGACCGAAGAGGAAATGCTGGCCTTCGCCGGTCAGCAACTCGGTCACAACCCGCGCGACCTGCCGTTCACGCTGACGTACCTCTTCCAGCCGGACGGCACCGCGCGACTGGCGGGACGCACCGGGCTGCCGGCGGGGCACCCCGTGGCACCTGCCGTCCTGCCGGCCGACGCGGAGAACGCTCTGTGGCCCACCGCCGCCCTGGCCGGAGGGGAGTCCGCGGTGCTGGACCTCGACGGCGCCCCCTTCACCGCGCTGCCCGTCGGGCCGTGGCACGAGCCGCCCGCCCGGGCACTGGCCGTGCCACTGCTGCAACAGGGCAGCGCCCCCTACGGGTTCCTGGTGGCCGGACTGAACCGCTACCGCCCGCTGGACGCGAGCTACCGCGGCTTCGTCGAACTGGTCGCCGGACACATCGCAGCCGGGATCTCCAGCGCGCGCAGTTACCAGGCACAGCAGCGCCGGGCCGAGGAACTGGCGGAGCTGGACCGGGCGAAGACCACCTTCTTCTCCAACATCAGCCACGAGTTCCGCACCCCGCTCACGCTGATCATGGGGCCGGTGGAGGAGCTCCGCACACAGTTCGACGGGGGCGATCCCCGGGTGCGCGACGAACTGGAGGCCATTCACCGCAACGGCCTCCGACTGGGCAAACTCGTCAACAGCCTGCTGGACTTCTCCCGTATCGAGGCGGGACGGATGCAGGCCAGGTACGAACCCGTCGACCTGTCGGCGGTCACCGCCGAACTGGCCAGTGTCTTCCGCTCGGCCGTGGACAAGGCCGGTCTCGGTTTCGAGGTCGACTGCCCCGCGCTGGATGAGCCGGTGCACATCGACCGGGGCATGTGGGAGAAGGTGGTCCTCAACCTGATCAGCAATGCGCTGAAGTTCACCTTCGAGGGATCCATCCGCATCTCGGTCCGTGCCGAGGGCGGCGACGCGGTGGTCACGGTCGCCGACACCGGCATCGGCGTGCCCGCCGAGGAGATGCCCAGGCTCTTCGAGCGCTTCCACCGCATCGAGAGCGCCCGCTCACGTTCCAACGAGGGCAGCGGCATCGGTCTCGCGCTGGTCAAGGAGCTCGTCGGCCTCCACGGCGGCACGATCACCGCGGACAGCACGCTGGGGCAGGGCACCCGCTTCACGGTCCGCCTGCCCTTCGGTACGGAGCACCTGCCCGCCGACGCCCTGGCGCCGGCCGCCTCCACCGCCGTCCCCTCGGCCACTGCCGAGCCGTATGTCCTGGAGGCGCTGCGCTGGCTTCCCGCGGACGCCTCCGGCGCGGAGACAACCATGGCGCCGGCGACGAGCGACACCGCCTATACCTCGGGTCCCGTGGTACCGGCGCGGGTGCTGACCGCGGACGACAACGCCGACATGCGTGAGTACCTCACCCGAATCCTGCGAGGCGCCGGATACCACGTGCAGGCGGTCACCGACGGACACGAAGCCCTGCGGGCCGTCCGTGCGGACGCTCCCGACCTCGTGGTCAGCGATGTCATGATGCCCCGCCTGGACGGGCTCTCCCTGGTGCGGGAGCTGCGCGCCGACCCGCGCACCGCTGCCGTGCCCGTGCTGCTGCTGTCCGCCCGCGCCGGGCAGGAAGCCTCCATCGAGGGCCTGCAGGCCGGTGCGGACGACTACCTCGTCAAGCCGTTCGCCGCGGCGGAACTGCTGGCCCGGGTGCGGGCCAACGTGGAACTGTCCCGTCTGCGTACTCATCACGCCCGCTGGCGCACCGCGCTGGTCGACTCCCTGAAGGAGGCGTTCTTCGTCTGTGACGAGGAAGGCGCGGTCGTCGAGACCAACTCGGCGTTCACCGACATCCTCGGGTACGGCCCCGACGAGCTGCCCTACCAGCCGATCCACCCCTGGTGGCCGAAGGCCGACAGCGATCCGGAGGGCCACGAGCAGGTCGCCCGCGCCTTCGCCGGATTGATGGAGGAGGGACACGGCCGCTACACCATCCCCGTCACCCACCGTGACGGGCGCCGGCTGTGGATCGACGTCGCCTTCAACCAGGCACAGGATCCCGACACCGGGCGCCGCGTGGTTGTCGGTACCTTCCGGGACGTCACCGCCGAGCACTACGCCATCCAGCGTGACAGCGCCCTGGCGGCGCTGAGCCTGCGCGTCTCCCGGGCCACCAGCCTGCCCGAGGCCCTGACCGGTGCCCTGAGCGAGCTGAAGGAACTGTGGCGGGCCCGGCAGGTGCTGGCCGTCGTCTTCGGCCACCACGCGGATCCCGTGGTGACCGCCACGGAAGCCGCACCGGACTGGCGGGACCTGCCCGCCGACCGGCGCGAGGTGCTCACGGCCCTGCGCGAGCGACCCCTGCTGACCCCGGTCACCGATCACACCAGTGCGGGCATCACCGTGGAGCATCCCGACGGCCCCATGGTGCTGTGGGTGGACCTCGGCGCCAACCGGCCGTTCACCGACGAGGACCAGCTGCTGCTGTCGCTACTGGCGGGGCACCTGGCTCAGGGGCTGGTGCGGGCCCACCAGATCGACCAGCAACGCGAGACCGCCATCGCCCTCCAGCGGGCCATCCTCGGTCCATCCCATCTGCCCGACGGCTTCGCCGTCCGCTACGAACCGGCCACCCAGCCTCTGGAGGTCGGTGGTGACTGGTACGACACCGTGGCGCTGCCCGACGGCCGGATCGGCATCGTCGTCGGGGACTGCGTCGGCCGGGGACTGGAAGCGGCCAGCGTCATGGGCCAGCTGCGCAGCGCCTGCCGCGCCCTGCTCCTTCAGGACGCCAACCCGTCCCGGACCCTCATGGCCCTGGACCGCTTCGCCGCCGGCATCCCCGGCGCGCTGTGCACCACCGTCTTCTGCGGCGTTCTCGACCCCGGGACCGGCCGGCTGACGTACTCCAGCGCCGGACACCCGCCGGGCATCCTCGCCCACCACGACGGCACCACCCGCCTGCTCGAGGACGGGCGGTCCGTGCCCTTGGCCGTGCGTCCCGGCAGGGCACGCCCCGAGGGGGAGTGCACGATCCCGGCGCGTGCCACTCTGCTGCTGTACACCGACGGTCTCGTCGAGCGCCGCCGACGCCCGTTGAGCGCGGGCATCCACCAGGCCGGCGAAGCCGTCCAGGACGGCAGGGACGCGGCCGTCGACGATCTCGCCACCCAGGTCATGACCCGTCTGGCTCCCGAGAACGGTTACGACGACGACGTCGCCCTGCTGCTGTACCGGCACCCAGCACCGCTGGAGGTGACCTTCCCCGCCGAGTCCTCGCAGCTCGCACCGGTCCGCCAAGCTCTGCGTACCTGGCTCGAACGGTGCCAGCTGCCCCCGCAGACCGCGCAGAACGTCCTGGTCGCGGTCGGCGAAGCCTGTGCCAACGCCATCGAGCACGGCCACCGCCACTCTCCGGGTGAGCCCGTCCGGCTGCGCGCCGAGGCGTACGTGGACGAGCTGCGCCTGGTCATCGCCGACACGGGACAGTGGAAGACCCCGCACCCCGAGGCCAACGCCCACCGCGGCCGCGGCATGACTCTGATGAAAGCCATGATGCAGCACGTCACCGTCACCTCCGGCGCCGCCGGCACCACCGTCCAGATGCACACGAGGATCGCGTGATGACCACCCCGCTCACCCTGACCCCGGGCCGGCGGTCCGACGGCACCCCGCTGCTGACAGCCGTCGGCGAGATCGACATGACCAACACCGGCGCCCTCTGTGAGGCCCTGGACGCCACCCACGGCCCGGTCGTCCTCGACCTCACCGGCGTCGAATACCTGGACAGCGCCGGCCTCAACGTACTGTTCGTCCGCGCCGACCGGGTCGAACTCGTGGCCACGCCTCTGCTCGCCCCCGTGCTGACGATCTCGGGACTCACCGAGCTCACCACTGTCCACGGTCTGTAGCGGACGACGGAAACCCCCTCCCCGCCCCCCGAGGTACGCAGGGAGCGGACTGCAACTCGGTGCGCCACGGAGGTGGCCACGGCCGCCTGCGCATGTGGCGAGCCGACGGCGAAATCGTCGTGGAGATCAGTGATCGGGGCCGGCTGGCCGATCTCCCTGACGGGCCGCCGCCGCCCCGACGCCTACGCGCCGACCGGCGGCCGGGGTGTATCGCCTCTGAGGCTGCGAGCTCGGTGGCTCGGTGCCTGTGTGACGCCTGAGCCCGGTGTCGTACCGCAGAAGCCGGAGGGCGCCGGCCTGGAGTGGCGGCGGCACCGCGCCGACCGGGTGCGGCGAGGCTCCCCGGCCGCCCGGCGACTGGGTACGCGAGGTCTGGGTGTCCCGCCGACTCCATGGCCCCTACCGCCATTGGCCCTCGACCTGCCCTCGGTTTAGGGTGCCTCAGTCCGTGTCAACCCCCCTCGGCCGGGCAGCGAAGGCGAACAGCGATGACCCAGCAGACTTCCGCAGTCGGCCCTGCCCCGGGGCCGCGCCCCCAGGTGGTTCCGGACACCGAGGTGGAGACGCGCCGCATCGCGGCGGTCCGCCGTTACGACATCCTGGACACGCCGCCCGACGGGGCGTTCGACCGGGTGGCGGGGCTGGCCGCCCGGCTCTTCGACGTGCCGGTGGCCACGATCACGATCGTGGACACCGACCGCATATGGTTCAAGGCCACCCACGGCCTGGACGGTGTGAAGGAGATAGGCCGCGATCCGGGACTGTGCGGCTCGGCCGTCCTGCGCGACGAGACGCTGGTGATCCCCGACACGCTGCTCGATCCGGTCGCGGCGGACAACCCGCTCGTGGCCGGCGAGATGGGAGTGCGTTTCTACGCTGCGGCCCCGATCGTCACCGGTGACGGACACCGATTGGGCACGGTCAACATCCTCGACACCAAGCCGCGCTCCATCAGCCAGGCCGACACCGCCACCCTCGCCGACCTGGCCTCGATCGTGATGGACGAGCTGGAACTGCGGCTGTCCGCCCTGCGGGCCCTGCGCCACGAGCAGGAGCGGCGCGAGGCCGAGCGCCGTCATGCGGAGGCGGAACGCGCACGAGCGGAAGCGGAGCACGCAAGGGCTGAGGCGGAGCGTGCGGCGCGGGAGCGCGCGGAGCAGGACCGAGCTGCGATCGCCGTTTTCGCCTCGACGCTCCAACGCGCCCTGCTGCCCCCGGTGCTCCCGACCGCTGACGGTCTCGAACTGGCCTGCCACTACCACGCGGCCTCCGTGTACGAGGTGGGCGGGGACTTCTACGACGTCTTCCCGCTCGACGACGATCGCTGGGTCTTCTTCCTGGGTGACGTATGCGGCAAGGGCACGGAGGCGGCGACCGTCACCTCGCTGGCTCGTCACACTCTGCGGGCTGCCGCCCGGGTCGACTGCGACCCCGTCGCGGTCCTGTCCGCGCTGAACACGGTTCTGCTCACCGATGTCGCCGCCGGCAGCCGCTTCTGCACCGTTGTGTTCGGCCTCCTCACATCCGAGGAGACCGGCGGGTTCACGGTCACGATCGCCACCGGAGGCCACCCGCCTGTCTACCATCTGCGTCCGGACGACGGCGGCGCGATGTGGGTGCGGGCGGTGCGGCCCAAGGGAGGGATGCTCGTGGGCGCGTTCCCCGATGCGCGTTTCGCCCCGACCACCTTCCGGCTGGCCCCGGGGGAAGCGTTGCTCCTCTACACGGACGGTCTGATCGAGGCGCATACCGCTCAGGGCGTCATGTTGGGTGATGAGGGCCTGACCGGCTTTCTGCACCAGCGCACCGGTCCGGTCCGGGCCACCGCCCTGGTGGAGGACACCGTTGCCCTGCTGGAGGCACTGCCCGGCGGGGCCGGGGACGACGTCGCTGTCCTGGCGCTGTCGGTCCCGGTGGACGGGGCGGCCTGCGACGACGAGGCGCTCCCCGCTTCCCGGGGCACTGCCGCGGCCTCGGACCCGGTTGAGCAGTGAGAGGAGAGACGACGACATGACCGCCGACGTCGAGATGACCGTCGAGAGGCCTCGTGAAGGCGTTGCACTCGCCGCTCTCATCGGTGACTTTGACCAGGGGAGCGGTCGTGGGTTGCACGACCGGGTCGCGGACATCGTCCGGGACGAACCCACCTATCTGGTCCTGGACCTGTCCAATATCGGCTTCTGCGACTCCACCGGGCTGAGCGTCCTGATCGGGATCTGGCACCTCATGCATCAGTCGGGCGGTTCGGTCGCCGTGGTCGGCGTGCCGACGCGCCTACAGCGCATGCTCACCCTCACCGGCGTCGACGAACTCCTTCCGGTGCATCCAACGGCCGCCGACGCGGTGCGAGCAGGGCCGGCCGGGCTGCCCGCCGAACCGGGCTTCGGATCGGGCATATCCGACGGGAGATGACGGCGGTGACGTCGTGCACGACGTCACGTGGGGCGGAGCGACCTGCCACCAGCGACCGCCTGCCGACCCCGCCGCAATGCACACGGTCCGTCGCATGTGAAGTGCATGGCCACTCCTGAGCCCGTCGTTTCTGGCGCGCACCACTTGATCACGCCCCCGCTGCCCGGACGCGTGAGTACGCGAGCGGCGCTGCTCCCCCGCGGAGCGGCGCCGCGAGCGGTCCTACTCGGCGGCCTGCTCAGCCACGGCCGGCCGGGCCAGGGCCGCCGTCCACTTCTCCTCGATGCGGCCGACCTTCCACACCAGCAGGGCGACGACCCAGGTGGCGAAGAACAGGGCGACGATGACGTAGCCGATGATGTTCAGGTCCAGCCCGGAGATCCAGTCCCAGAACAGGCCGTGCAGGCCGGCCTGCTCGGCGATCAGGCCCAGCAGTTCGACCGTGCCGATGATGAGCGCGACGGCGACGGACAGGCCGGTGATGGTGAGGTTGTAGTAGACCTTGCGGACCGGCTTGGAGAACGCCCAGCCGTAGGCGAAGTTCATGAACGAGCCGTCGATCGTGTCCAGCAGCGACATGCCGGCCGCGAACAGGATCGGCAGGCAGAGGATCGCGTACCAGGGCAGTCCGGAGGCTGCGCCCGAGCCGGCGAGGACGAGGAGGGCGATCTCGGTCGCCGTGTCGAAGCCGAGGCCGAAAAGCAGGCCCAGCGGGTACATCTGCCACGGCTTGGTGACCGACTTCATGACGCGGCCGAGGAGGCGGTTCATGAAGCCTCGGTTGTTCAGCTGCTCCTCCAGGGCCGCTTCGTCGAAGTGACCGGAGCGCATCCGCCGGAACACCTTCCAGATCCCCGCCATGATCACCAGGTTGATGCCCGCGATGACGTACAGGAACGTCCCGGAGACGGTGGTTCCGATCCAGCCGGTGATGCTGTGCAGTTCGGAGTCGTCGTTCTCCACCGGTCCGGCCAGCGACTTGACGCCGACGGAGAGGAGGAGGGCAAGAGCGAAGACGATGGAGGAGTGGCCGAGGGAGAACCAGAAGCCGACCGACAGCGGACGCTGACCCTCGTTCATCAGCTTCCGGGTGGTGTTGTCGATGGCGGCGATGTGGTCGGCGTCGAAGGCGTGCCGCATGCCGAGGGTGTACGCGGTGACGCCGATGCCTATGCCGAAACTCTTCGTGCCCAGGCTGTAATGCTCCGGGGCGACGATCGCGACCAGCGTGAACCAGCCGATGACGTGCAGCGCCAGGATGAAGGCGGCCATACCGCCGACACTGGCCCATTCCTTGCGGGTCATGGACGTACGTATGCGGTGCCACGAGATGCCGCGGCCGGTGCCTGGGCGGGCAGGGCGGGGAGGAGCGGAATCAGGAGCGGTGGTCATGGAGACGCGGGCCTTTACTGCTGGGCGAGCGGCCGTTTTCAGCCGCGCCTTCCAGGCTTCTGCCAATCGCTTGCAACAACAAGATGATGGCAGTAAAGCGGGAGCCAGAATTCAGTCATCGGCTCGAAAATTGTCGAGCTCAAGCCGCTCGGCGAGCGCCCGGGCCACCCGAGTGGGATCGGCCACCGCACCAGCCCCGTCAGGCACAGGAGGCCGACGCGCGTCAGTGCGCGACGTCCACAGCACCCTGTCTCCACCGCCCCCAACCTAAGCGGCCGCCGACACCAGGAGTTCCCTGGGTGTCAGGGTGGCGGTCAGCCCTCGGCGGACTCCACGACCCAGCCCCGCCGGACCGTCCACACCCTGCCCTCCGGTGTCGCGCCGCGCATGCCGTCCAGCACCCCCGGTCCCGCGGCGGTCACCAGACGCGTGTCCCCCGTGGCCGCGAAGCCGAACGTGCGGCGCGGGTCCCAGCCGGTGCTGTGCCGCAGGCGGCGGCTCAGCTGGGCCCAGCCGACCGGCGCGGCGGCCACCACCCAGGCGTCCGGTTCCGGATCGGTCAGCCGGCGGGCCTGACGCAGCCAGGAGGCGGCGTCCTCCGGCCAGTCGACCACCGCGGCGAGCCGTCCGCCGCGTTCCTGCCAGGCGTCGGCGAACGCCGCGGCGGCAGCCCTCGACGCGGCGTCCCGGCCATGCCCCAGGGCGACGCTGCCGCCGCGGACGCCGCAGGCCTCCAGCAGTGCCAGCAGCCGCGCGAGTTCGCGGCCGGTGTGCGGCCGGGGAGCGGGCCAGGGCCCGTAGCCGGCGAGGACGGAGGCATCCAGCCGTGGCGAGGGCTCGTTCATGACGCCTCCCCCTTCCGCCATGCGCGGTGGCGCAGGGGCAGGCAGACCGCGCACGGCCGGTACCCCGCGGCGCGGGCGGTGGCCTCGTCCGCGAAGAACACGCGGTGGCGCACGTAGTTCCCGCGGGCGATGTGCCGCAGGGCTGACGGGCAGTCCAGTCGTCCGTAGATCCGGCCGCGCCGGTAACCCCCGAACCGGCCGGGCACGTCGCTGCGGTACGGCCGGCCGTCGTCACCGGTCAGCGTGTATCCGCGGGCGGCCGGCGCCGTGGGGGCCGTGTCGTCGAGCCGTCGTCTGTCCACGGAGGCACTGTGCATCATTCCGGGCCGCCGTACGAGCGGTATTCGGACGTCGACCGCGCCACCCGGCTCCCGGCGCGTGTTTCCGGTCAGCCGGTGCGCAGGGGATTCGGCAGGGGCAGGTAGCGGGCGTCCGCGCCGCCCGCGCCGGTCCAGCGCAGCAGCAGGTTGGTCTTGCCCGGCAGGGTGGGCGCCGTCAGCAGGGCGGGGATCTCGGGCAGGCGGTGCCGGGCGAGCGCCCGGCGGGCGGCGGGCCACGGGTCGAGGCCGGGGTGGTGGTCGGCGAGGGCACCGGCGATCTCGGTGAGGTGGTTGACGACCAGGCAGTACACCAGCCGCTCCCAGCCGGCGGCGCGGGGGACGTCCGGCAGCACCTTGGCGCCCTCGGCGTCCCGGAACAGGGCCTGCACGGGCGTGCCCGAGGCGTCGACGGCGACGAGGGTGTTCTGGAGGTGTGCCTCGAGGACGACCCCGTGGTCGCCGAACGCGGTCAGGGCGGGTGGGACGACCTGGCGGAGATACGCCTCCCACCAGCCGGCCGGGTCGGTGGTGGCGGCCAGCGGGCTGCCGTCGAAGCCCTCGGCGAGGCCGGCGGCGAGCAGCGGGGTGGCGCCCGGCACGAGGTGGTCGCGCAGCCCGTCCCGGACCAGCACGGCCAGCTCCTCGAAGGCGAAGGCGGCGGTGCGGTAGCCGCGGTCGCTGAGCCAGGCCGCGGGCGGGCCCATCGCCGCGAAGGCGCGCCCGGCGGCGTTGTCGGTACGGCGGAGTCCGAGCAGGTCGTGGCGCCACAGCCGGCGGATGTCGTTGGTGATGCGCACATCGAGGCTGAACTTCAGGAACAGGTCACGGCCGGGCTCGTACAGCGTGCGGACCGCCGCCGTGGGCCACACGTCGAACGCGCTCGGGCCGAGCCGCAGCAGGCGGCCGTCGGCGAAGGCGGGGGCGAGGTCGTGGGCGGCCAGGTCGAGCTGCCAGGGGTGGGCGGGCAGCAGCCGGTAGCCGGGCGGGGCCGTGCCGAGGCCGTCCAGGGCGCTCGTGTCGCCCTCCTCGGCCACCTGGTCCTCGCGGACGCCGAGCAGCACCAGCGGGAAGCGGGCGTGCGCCTCGGGCGCGTACGGCAGCCAGGAGGCGGCCGGGCCGCCGCCGCGTGCCTTGGGGGCCGGGTGGTGCGGGTGGCCGGTGAGCAGGGACTGCTCCGAGCGCAGGTACGCGTCGGCGGGGGGCGTGGCCCGTGCGCGGGCGGTGAGCAGGGCGGCGACCGTGTCCCGACTGTCGATCATCTCGGCGGGCAGGTCGCCGCCGGGCAGTCCGGTGTGCCGGCGCAGTTCCTCGGCGACCAGTTTGACCAGTTCCGAGTGGCCGATCCGGCGCCAGACGCCGGCGGTGCACACCTCGGGGTCGGCGGGGCGCCGCCCGGCCCGCACCCGCAGCAGCCGTCCGCCCGGCAGCCGGTGGACGCGCCGGTCCCCGGAGTCCGCGAGCGGTTCGGCCACCTCCCGCAGGAGGCAGTTGAGCAGGGGCGCTGCCGCGTACGCGTCGGCGCGGCGGCCGGTCTCACCGGCGGAGGGTGTGAGGTCCACGCGTCCTCTTCGTCCGTCGTCGTGCGTCGTCGTCCCTCTCCATGGTCCGGTGCCCGTCGTCCGGAGGGGACCGGGGGCGTTCCCGCGCACGCCGGTGCGTCCTGCGGGGGCCGGTCGCGACCAGTATGGCTGTCGTCCCCGACAATCGTGCCGTGCCCCGTGTACCCGAGGAGCCGCCCGTGGACCGTCCCCCGACCGCCGAGAGCGAGGTCGCCGACGAGCTGGCCGCCGTCCGGCCCGCCCTGCTGCCCCGGTACGCGATGGAGCTGCCGGGTGCCCGCGCCGCCGTGCTGACCCGCCTGTGGCGGGCGCTGGTCCATGAGCCGCTGCCGTGGCTCACCGGCCGGACGCCCGGGCCGCACGGCCTCGTCCTGCGCCTCGCCGACGGCCGCACCCTGCACGGGCCGCACGCGGACCCGTACGCCACGAGCGCGTACGTCACGGCGGTCCGCCTCGGCCGGGAGCGGTACACGGACCCGGCCCTCCTGATGACCGCGCTCGGGGTGCCGCACGCGTCCCCCTTCGCGGCCGAACTGGCGCACAGTGTGGCCTCGCTGGCGCTGTCCCGGGCCGGCGCGGATCACCCGAAGGAGTGGCCGGCGCAGGACTGGGAGTGGGAGCAGCGGGTCGTCGACGGGCATCCGTTCCACCCCAACTGCCGGTCCCGGCCCGGTTTCTCGGTGGCGGACCAGCTGGCGTACGGCCCGGAGCACGGGCCGGTGGTGGAGCTGGGGACGGTGCCGGTGCCGGAGGACCAATGCCTGGTGTCCGGTGACTGGCCGGCCGAACTGCGCGACGGGGGACGGCTGCTGGTGCCGGTGCACCCGTGGCAGGCCGCGCATGTGCTCCGGCGGCCGTACGACCTCTGGCGCCCGGCCCGTCCGCTGATGTCCCTGCGCACACTGGCGCTCCCCGCCGGTCCGCATGTGAAGACCGCGCTCAGTGCCCGGCTGACGTCGTCGGTGCGGGACATCTCCGCGTACTCGGTGGAGGCGGCCGCGGTGCTGTCCTCCCTCGGCGAGGAACTGGCGGCGCGTACGGACGGTCTGCTGCACGTGACCCGGACCCTCGGGGCGGTCACCGCCGGCTCGCCCGCTCTGGCGGCCCTGCTCCGGGAGTCACCCGAGGCGTACACGGGCCCGGGCGAACGCGTGCTGCCGGTGGCCGCGCTCGCCGGCACGTCCCTGCCCGGTGACCCCGCCTGGCTGACCGCGTTCACCCGGCTGGCGCTCACGGTGGGGCTCGGGCTGCTCGACCTCGGGGTCGCCCTGGAGGCCCACGGGCAGAACCTCCTGGTGATCCTCGCCGCCGACGGCAGCCCTCGGCGGCTGGTCTACCGGGACCTCGCCGACATCCGGATCAGCCCCGCCCGGCTGGCCCGCCACGGCGTCCCGGCGCCGGACCTGACCGGCCGGCTGATCACCGACGACCCGGCCGCCCTGCGCCGCAAGCTGTTCGGTTCCCTGGTGGCGGGGGCGCTGGCGGGCACGGCGGGTTCGGGCCCGGCGCTGGCCGCGGCGCTGACGGCCGCCCTGCCCGGCCTGCCGCCCACCCCGGACCTCGCGGCTCTGCGCGACGACCCGCTGCCCACGAAGGCGCTGACACTGATGCGTCTCTCCCCCGGCCGCACCGGCGACATCTGGACGGCCCTGCCCCCGCCCCGCGCGACGGCGTTCCCGGCACCGAGCTGATCGCGCCGGACCGCATCCGGGCACCGGTCCGCCGGGTCACAAGGCCGCCCGTCGCGGCGCGGGTGGACCCGGTCGGTGAGGTCGAGCACGGTGAGGCCGCCCGGCGGGCGATCACGGTGGCGCCGGGCGAGGGGGAGGAGAGGGTGGCCGGCGGGCGGATCACCGGCGGCTTCAGCGTCGCCGCGTACCGGGCCCGTCCGGCGGGGGTGTTCGGGGCACCGGGCGGCGGGCCGTGAGCGCGGCGGGGCGGGGCTTACGGCGGCAACTGCCGCCCGGCGTTTTGGAGTCCGGCCGGTCTGATCAATAGGATCCGGCGATGATCAGAAGACAACGGCTGGCGGCGGGCGTCTGCGCCCTGCTCGCCGCCCTGACGGCCGGGATCGCGTTCCCCGCCGGGGCGGTCGCCGACGAGACGGAGCAGGCCGCTCCCAAGGTCGAACTGGTGCTGGACGTCAGCGGTTCCATGCGTACCCGGGACATCGACGGCGGCACCCGGATGGCCGCGGCGAAGCAGGCGTTCAACGAGGTGCTGGACGCGACCCCGGAGGAGGTCCGGCTCGGCATCCGCACCCTCGGCGCCAACTACCGCGGCAACGACCGCCAGGAGGGCTGCAAGGACACCGAGCAGCTGTACCCGGTCGGCCCGCTGGACCGGACCGACGCGAAGACGGCCGTGGCCACGCTGGCGCCGACCGGCTGGACCCCGATCGGGCCCGCGCTGCTGAAGGCCGCGGCCGACCTGAACGGCGGTGACGGCACCCGCCGTATCGTGCTGATCAGTGACGGCGAGGACACCTGCCAGCCGCTCGACCCGTGCGAGGTGGCCCGGGAGATAGCCGCCAAGGGCATCGGGCTGACCATCGACACCCTCGGCCTGGTGCCCGACGCGAAGACCCGCGACCAGCTCAGCTGCATCGCGGACGCGACCGGCGGCACCTACACCTCCGTACGGCACAAGGAGGAACTGACCGACCGGGTCGGGGATCTGGTGGACCGGGCCGCCGATCCGGTGGTCACGCCGGTGGCGACCGAGGGCGCGGCGCGGTGCGCGAAGGCGCCGGCGCTGAAGTCCGGACTGTACACCGACCGTGAGGAGTTCGGGCAGCAGCGCTGGTACCGGGTGGACGTGCGGCCCGGCCAGGAGCTGCGCGCCTCGGTGAGCGTGGCCGCCGACCGGGCCGTCCACCCCGACTACGGGCTGCTGCTGCGGGCGGTGACCGTGCACGGGCGTGAGATCGTGCGCGGCGAGGCCGCCGGCACCGGCCGGACGGACGCCGTCTCCACGGGCCTGCGCTATCCCAGGCCGGACAGCGACGACGACGCCGCGCCGGCGGAGACGGTGTGCCTCCAGGTCACCAACTCCTTCTCGGCCGCCGCGGGCGTGAAGACCACGCCGGGCCTGCCGCTGGAGCTGACCGTCGACGTGGTGAACGGGCCGTCGGGCCACCACGACGTGGCCTCCTTCGGTCTCGGCCGCGGCTGGTGGCTGCTGGGCGCGCTGGTGCTCGTCGGCTTCCTCGCCGGTCTGCTGTGGGGCTGGCTGTCACGCTGGCGGGTCGCCGTCTGGAGGACGAACTGATGCGTATCACACGTGTGCTGGGCGCCGCGCTGCTGGCGCTGGGGCTGGCCGCCGGGCCGGCCGCCGCCGACTCCTCGCCGTCCCCGGCCGCCTCCGACGACGGCAAGGCGCCCACCCGGGCGGGCACGTCCTTCCGTACGGCGACGGAGATCGAGCAGGGACAGCGGGCCACCGCGTCCGGCTCCACCGGTGACTACCTCTACTGGTCGTTCCCGGCGGACACCGGGCAGCGCCCCACCGTCCGGGCGACCGTGAAACTGCCCGGCACGCACGGCTCCGAGGCGTGGCAGCTCGACGTGTACGACGGGCTGCGGCGCCGGCAGGCCTGCCAGTACGGCGCCCAGACCCGAACCGCCGCGCAGGGCACCGGATCGGTCGAACTGGCCTGTGTGCTGCGCACGGTGCGCGGCTGGTCGGAGCCGTGGGCCGACGACCCGCTGCCGGGCACGTACTACGTGCGGCTGACCGTGGTGGACCTCGGCGCCTCTGACCTCGGGCAGCCGGTGAGCGCCGAGGTGCGCGTCGACAGCAAGGACATCGGCGGCGCGGCCGCCGTGGACGGTTCGCTGGGCAAGCCGCTCGTCCCCGGGATCGCCGTCAAGGCCGGGGAGGACAGGGACGGTTCGAAGGCGGCGGTGCTGTCCAGCTTCGGTTCGGACGACGGCTGGTCGTCGGGCTGGTGGTCCGACCGCTGGGTGTGGACCGCGATCGGCGGCATGCTGGCCGCGCTCGCCGGCATCGGCGGGTACGTCCTGACGCGCGGACCGGGGCGGCCGTCCCGGGTGCCGCCGAACGCGTAGCCCGCCCCGAGTGAAGGCCCGCCCACCGGCGGGCCTTTCACGTCGCGGCGGGGGCCGCAGGCGGTCACGGCACGGGCCGCAGGCGGTCACGGCGCGGCCGTGGGTGGCCTCCGGGCCGCGATGTGCGTCACGCGTCCCGGAGTGCCTTGGCGAGGGTGCCGTCGCCGGTCACCGTCACCCGTCCGTCCCGTACCGCCTCCGGCAGGCCGATCTCGCCCCGGGCCAGGGCCTCGCAGGTCGCCGCGTCCATCGTCAGCCGCGCCGCGGGCTCACCGGGCGCGGGCCCGTCGCCGTACACCGGCCCGGTTCCGGCGCCGACCCGCAGATGGAAGTCGCCTTCCTCCAGGCGCACTTCGACCGTGCCCTCGCCCTCCAGCGCGCGCAGCAACGGCAGCGCGAACCAGTGCGCGCGGACCGCGTCGGTCGGGCGCCGCTCCCCCAGCTCGGCCTCGCCCCAGCTGCCCAGTGCCTGCAACACCGGCAGCAGCCGCCGCCCGCGGTCCGTGATCTCGTACACGTACGCCGCGCCCGGCGGGGGCAGCCGCCGCCTGGTGGTGAGCCCGTCCCGTTCCATGTCCTTCAGCCGGGAGGCGAGGACGTCCGTGCTCACGCCGGGCAGGTCCGCGTGCAGGTCCGTGTAGCGGCGGGGGCCCGCGAGTAGTTCCCGGACGATCAGCAGGGTCCAGCGGTCGCCGACGAGGTCGAGCGCACGGGCCGCGGAGCAGTACTGGTCGTAGCTTCGGCGAGGTGGCATGCGACGCAGTCTAGACATGTTGTTGGACTTTCCAAGCTCACACTTGGTAAAACCAAGTAACACGAGTTCCCGGAGGGACGCATGGAGTTCCGGCAGTCGAACAAGCTCAGCGAGGTCTGCTACGAGATCCGCGGCCCGGTGATCGAGCACGCCAACGCGCTGGAGGAGGCGGGGCACAGCGTGCTGCGCCTGAACACCGGCAACCCCGCGGCCTTCGGCTTCGAGGCGCCGGAGGAGATCATCCAGGACATGATCCGGATGCTGCCGCAGGCCCACGGCTACACGGACTCCCGCGGTGTCCTCTCCGCCCGCCGCGCGGTGGCCCAGCGCTACCAGACCCTCGGCCTGGACGTCGGCGTGGACGACGTGTACCTGGGCAACGGCGTCTCGGAGCTGGTCACCATGGCCGTCCAGGCCCTGGTCGAGGACGGTGACGAAGTCCTCGTACCGGCACCGGACTTCCCGCTCTGGACGGCCGTCACCACCCTGGCCGGCGGCAAGGCCGTCCACTACCTGTGCGACGAACAGGCCGACTGGAACCCGGACCTGGCCGACATGGCCTCCAAGATCACGGACCGGACCAAGGCCGTGGTCATCATCAACCCCAACAACCCGACCGGCGCGGTCTATCCCAAGGAGGTCGTCGAGGGCATCCTCGACCTCGCCCGCCGGCACGGCCTGATGGTGTTCGCCGACGAGATCTACGACCAGATCCTGTACGACGACGCCGTCCACCACTCGGCCGCCGCCCTCGCCCCCGACCTGGTCGTCCTCACCTTCTGCGGCCTGTCCAAGACCTACCGCGTGGCGGGCTTCCGCTCCGGCTGGCTCGTGGTCACCGGACCGAGACAGCACGCGAAGAACTACCTGGAGGGCCTGACCATGCTGGCCTCCATGCGGCTGTGCCCCAACGCGCCCGCCCAGTACGCCATCCAGGCCGCGCTCGGCGGCCGCCAGTCCATCCGCGACCTGACCGTGCCCGGCGGCCGGCTGCACGAACAGCGGACCGTGGCCTGGGAGAAGCTCAACGAGATCCCCGGCGTGTCCTGCGTCAAACCCAAGGGCGCGCTGTACGCGTTCCCGCGCCTGGACCCCAAGGTGCACCGCATCCACGACGACGAGAAGTTCGTCCTGGACCTGCTGCTGCGCGAGAAGATCCAGGTCGTCCAGGGCACCGGCTTCAACTGGCCCTCCCCCGACCACTTCCGCATCCTCACCCTGCCGTACGCCGACGACCTGGAGGCGGCGATCGGCCGGATCGGACGGTTCCTCAGCGGGTACCGGCAGTAGCCGTCCGGCCCGTTTCGCGCGCTCCTTCGAAGATCACCCCCGTTGACGGCCGCGGCGCCCGCGCCGCACACCCCGCCGGGTCCGGAGGGCGGCCGTCTGGCGCAGTCCGCCCTGCGGGCGGTGGCGGCCCTGTGGCATCGTGCCGTCATGGGTGACCTCCTCCTCGTCCGGCACGGTGAGACCGAGTGGTCGCGGTCCGGCCGGCACACCGGCTCGACCGACGTGCCCCTCACGGGCCACGGGCGGGAGGAGGCACGCCGGCTGGCACCGCTGATCCGCTCGCACGAGGTCGCGGCGGCCTTCGTCAGCCCCCTGTGCCGGGCCCGGGAGACCGCCCGGCTCGTCGGCATCCCGGACGCTGCTGTCGACGGCGACCTGCGCGAATGGGACTACGGCGGCTACGAGGGCGTGACCACCGCGCAGATCCAGCAGCACCGGCCCGGCTGGTTCCTCTTCACGGACGGCGTCGTGCCCGGCCCGCCGGACCACCCGGGCGAGACCCCGGAGCAGGTCGGGGAGCGCGCCGACCGGATCCTGGCCAGGGCCGACGCCGCCCTCGCCGGCACCGAGGGAACCGTCGTCCTGATCGCCCACGGCCACTTCCTCCGCGTCCTCACCGCCCGCCGGCTGGGCCTGCCGCCCCGGCAGGGCGCGCTGTTCCAACTGGCGACGGGGGCGCTGTGCCGGCTCGGCACGGAGCACGGGCGGCCGGTGGTGGCGGGGTGGAACATCCGGCCACCGGAGTAGGGCGGCATCGCACGTACGGGAGACGGGACGGCGTGCGCGGGGAGACCTCCCGCGCCGGGCGCCCTCCGCCCGGGCCGTTGTCGGACCCGGCCCGTACCCTGCGAGGAGGCCGGTCCACCCGGACGGCCCCGTGCCCCGCCGGCCCCGGAAGGAGCGTCCCGTGACCCGACCGCCCACCGCCGCGCAGCGCCGCGTGATCGAGGCCGCCGATCCGGTCACCGGCCGGCTGCGTGGTACGCAGTCCCAGCTCGCGGCGCTGGTGAGGCAGGGGCTGGCCTTCCGGCATCCCCGGCCGCCGCACGACCACTTCCTGACCCCGGCCGGCCACCGGATACGGGAGGCGGTGCCGGAGGTGCCGGCCGAACCCGTGGCGGACACCGGGGTGTTCGCGGCCCGGGTCGGCGGCGAGGAGGAGCCGCCCGCCTCCGGCCCGGCCCGGCTGCGCGAGGTGCACAGCGCCTGGCAGGGGCTGCTGGAGCTGCGCCGGATGACCAGTGCGGACGGGGCGGTGGACCGGCCGTGCGGCTGGGAGCGGGCGCATCTGGTGCGGGCGGCGGCGCTCGCCCTGGAGGCGGCCGGACACCGTCCGGCGGGCGGGGGCGGGGGCGGGGACGGTTACCGGGTGCGGGCGACCCCGCAGCCGGAGGCGGTCGCGGTGTACGCGCCGGACCCGCCGGCCCTGACGGCCTGCGCGGCCACGCTGGAGCGGGCCGGGTGGCAGGCGGGCGAGTACAGCGAGCCGCGGACGGGCGTGCGCTATCTGCTGGCCTCGCCCCGCCGGGTCTGAACGGCGTGCCAGGATCGGGGTGTCCGGAGTGCGAACGCGAGAGGGGCGAGCAGTGTCCGAACCGTTTTCCGTGCGGGTGACCGTCCGCGGCTACGAGACCGATACCCAGGGCCACGTCAACCAGGCGGTGTACGTCAACTACGCGGAGCACGCCCGCTGGTCCCTACTGAGCGCGGCCGGGATCACCCAGGCCCGGCTGCTCGGTCACGGTGTCGGCCCGGTGGCGCTGGAGACGACCATCCGCTACCGGCGTGAGCTGCTCGCCGGTGACGAGATAGACGTCACCTGCGTGTTCGAGTGGGGTGGCGGCAAGACCTTCCGGATCCTCCAGGAGATCCGCAGGACGGACGGCACGGTGGCCGCCGAGGTCACCGCGGTCACCGGTCTGCTCGACCTGGCGGAGAGAAGGCTGGTCGCCGATCCGGGCGGGGTGTTCAAGGAACTGGCGGCCGAACCGGCGCTGTTCGGGTTGTGACCGTCGAAGGGTGACGGCCGGGCCGGGGGACACGGGCCGGCCCCGTCTCCCCCGGCCCGGCGCACGGCCGGCCGGTTCAGTGGGCGGCGGCTATCTCCTCCCCCGCTTCCATCGGGTGGGTGACGTCCTGGGCCTCGTGGCCCTTGCCGAGGTGGTTGAAGAGGAGGTTGAGGACGACGGCGGTGACGCAGCCGGTGGAGATGCCCGAGTCCAGGACGATCCTCGCCGTCTCGGGGAACGCGTGGTAGAACTCCGGCGCGGTGATCGGGATGATGCCGACCGCGAGGGACACGGCGACGATCAGGACGTTGTTGTCCCGGTCCAGGCCGGCCCGGACCAGGGTCTGGATCCCGCTCGCGGCGACCGAGCCGAACAGGACGACGCCGGCGCCGCCGAGGACCGGCCGGGGCACGACCGCGATGAGCGAGGCGGCCATGGGACACAGGCCCATGAGGACCAGGAAGCCGCCGCCGGTGGCGACGACGTACCGGCTGCGGATGCGCGTCATCGCGACCAGGCCGATGTTCTGGGCGAACGCGCTGCACATGAAGCCGTTGAAGAACGGGCTGAGGGCGGAGCCGAGGGTGTCGGCACGCAGACCGGCCGCGATCGTCTTCTCGTCGGCGGGCCGTTCGACGATCTCGCCGAGGGCCAGCATGTCGGCGGTCGACTCGGTCATCGAGACCACCATCACCACGCACAGCGAGAGGATGGCGGCCAGCTGGAACTGGGGGGCGCCGAAGTGGAACGGGGTCGGGAAGCCGACCACGTCGGCATGGGCGACGGGGCCGAAGTCGGTCACGCCGAAGGGGATGGCGATGAGCGTGCCGGTGACCAGGCCGAGCAGGACGGCGATCTGCTTGACGAAGCCGCGGGTGAAGCGGCGCAGCAGCAGGACGATGGCCAGGGTGATGCCGGCGAGGGTGAGGTAGGTCGTCGAACCGTAGTCGTGCGCCCGGGGATCGGGCCCCTGGGCCCAGCCGAAGGCGACCGGCAGCAGGGATACGCCGATCAGGGTGATCACGGATCCGGTGACGACGGGCGGGAAGAAGCGGACGGCCTTGCAGAAGACGGGGGCGGCCAGGAAGCCGAGGAGACCGGCGACGATGACCGCGCCGAAGATGACCGGCAGGGCGTCCGTCTTGTCCTTGGTGGAGGCTACGACCGCGGTCATCGGGGCGACACCGGCGAAGGTGACGCCGTTGACGAAGGGCAGCCGGGCGCCGATCTTTCCTATGCCCAGCGTCTGGAGGATGGTGGCGAGGCCCGCGGTGAACAGGCAGGCGCCGGTGAGGAAGGTCAGGTCGGTGGCGGAGAGGCCGATGGCCGCGCCGACGATCAGGGGTGGGGCGACGACTCCGGCGTACATGGCGGCCACGTGCTGTAGGCCGCTGGTCGCCATTTTGAGGGCGGGGAGTTTCTCGTCAACAGGATGGGCGGCCACGGCTGCTCCTCCGGGCGGGTAACACGTCGTCACAGACGCGGGTTTCATGGAGGTGGTGCGTGTGGTCGTGCGGGACCGTGACGGGGATGGGGCACGAGCGGTGCGGTGGTGACCGCTCCGGGGCGCGCGCGTCCGCACGCACCCCGGAGACGGCCGGCCGTGGATCCCGCTGGGATCCACGGCTCCGGCCGGAAGCCGTCCCCTCCGGCCGGAGTCATGTGGCGGGCCGGCCGTACGACGGCCGGTCCGGGTGCCGCGGTGGTCAGTCCTGCGCGGCGATGCGGGCGAGGCGCCGGGCCTCGTCGCGGGTGGAGGCGGCGATGGTGTCCTCGTCGGCGGTGAGCAGGCGGCCGTTCCCGACGATCTGCCGGCCGTTGACGAAGGAGGCGGTGACCGGGGCGGCGGCGCCGAGGACCAGCGCGGTCACCGGGTCGGCGATGGAGGCGTGGGCGAGCGTGTCCATCTTCCACAGCACCAGGTCGGCCAGCTTGCCGGGCTCCAGGGAGCCGATCTGCCCGGCCCGGCCGAGGACCCGGGCGCCGCCGTGGGTGCCGAGCCGCAGGGCCTGGCGGGCGGTCAGCGCGGCCTCGCGGTGGGTGCCGAGGCGGTTGATCAGCAGGGCGTTGCGCAGTTCGGTGTGGAGTTCGCCGGACTCGTTGGAGGCGGTGCCGTCGACGCCGAGGCCGACCGGGACGCCCGCCCTGAGCATGTCGGGGACGCGGGCGATACCGGCGGCGAGGCGGGCGTTGGAGGAGGGGCAGTGGGCGACGCCGGTCCTGGTGCGGGCGAAGGCGGCGATGTCGGAGTCGCTCATGTGGACGCAGTGCGCCATCCACACGTCCTCGCCGAGCCAGCCGGTGGACTCGAAGTAGTCGGTCGGGCCCATGCCGAACAGCTCGTGGCAGAACTTCTCCTCCTCCACGGTCTCGGAGCCGTGGGTATGCAGCCGTACGCCGAGCCGGCGGGCCAGTTCGGCGCCCTCGCGCATGAGTTCGGTGGAGACGGAGAACGGGGAGCAGGGGGCGACGGCCACCTGGGTCATGGCGTCGAAGGAGGCGTCGTGGTGCGTGCGGACGGTCTCCTCGGTGGCGGCGAGGGCGCCCTCCAGGGTCTCGACGGCGAAGTCCGGCGGCAGGCCGCCGTCCTTCTCGCTGCGGTCCATGGAGCCGCGGGCCAGCGTGAAGCGGACACCCAGTTCGGCGGCGGCCCGGATGATCGAGCCGGACAGGTCGCCGGAGCCGTCCGGGTGGACGTAGTGGTGGTCCATGGCGGTGGTGACACCGCCGCGGGCCATCATGGCGAGGGACCCCTGGGCCGCGGTGTACGTCATCTGCTCGTCGATGCGCGCCCAGGTGGGGTAGAGCGCGACCAGCCAGTCGAACAGGTTGTGGTCGGTGGCGAGGCCCCGGGTGATCCACTGGTAGAAGTGGTGGTGGGTGTTGACCAGGCCGGGGGTGGCCAGGTGGCCGGTGCCGTCGATGCGGCGCACCACGTTCTCCAGGCCTTCGGGGGCCCGGCCCGCGCCGACCGACTCGATCCGGTTGCCGGCGAGGACGAGGTGCCCGGAGGCGTACTCGGTGTCGCCCGCGTCCACGGTCGCGATGGCACAGTTCTCGATGACGGTGCGCTGGGCTGCCGGTGCTGCCATGGTGCTTCCTTGTCTTTCAGTGGCGGCCCGTGGCCGGGGAGGGGTCCACGGGGAGGGCACGGCAGGACCCTAGGAGGATTTGAGTGCCGGGGCCGGTCCGCGGCTCCGGGTGCCGAGATGGTGGAAGAACAGGTTGAGCAGGACCGCGACGAGGGCGCCGGCGCTGATGCCGGAGCCGAGCACGGTCTGTGCCCAGGCCGGGAAGTCGGCGTAGAAGGTGGGTGCGGCCAGCGGGATGATGCCGGCGCCGAGTGCCACGGCCACGAGGATGATGTTGGAGCTGTCGTCCAGGCCCGCCTCGGACAGCGTACGGATGCCGCTGACGGCGATGGAGCCGAAGAGCACGATGCCGGCGCCGCCGAGGACCGGCATGGGCACCAGGGAGACGACGGCGCCGAGGACCGGGAAGGCGCCGAGGACGAGCAGGGTGCCGCCGGCGACGGCGACGACGTAGCG
Organism: Streptomyces sp. NPDC006309; assembly: GCF_040613095.1. Lineage (NCBI taxonomy): Bacteria > Bacillati > Actinomycetota > Actinomycetes > Kitasatosporales > Streptomycetaceae > Streptomyces > Streptomyces sp. NPDC006309. The sequence continues at coordinate 80,578 of NZ_JBEXRO010000002.1, forward strand.
GCTGCGTACCCGGGTGAGGGAGACGACGCCGACGTTCTGGGCGAAGGCGGAGGTGGGGAAGCCGCCGAAGACGGGGCCGAGCAGGGTGGCGAGGCCGTCGGTGCGCAGGCCGCGGGTGATGGTCCTGGCGTCGGCGCGGCGGTCGCAGATCTCGCCGAGGGCGAGCATGCCGGCGGAGCTCTCGGTCATCAGCACCAGCATCACGATGCACAGGGAGAGGATGGCCGCGGGCTGGAACTCGGGGGCGCCGAAGGCGAACGGGGTGGGCAGGGCGGCGACGGGCGCGGACCGAAGGCCGCTGAAGTCGGCCATGCCGAAGGGGATCGCGGCGAGGGTGCCGACGAGCAGCCCGGCCAGGAGGGCGACCTGTCGGACGAAACCCCTGCCGAAGCGCTGGATCAGCAGGATGACGGCGAGGGTGAATCCGGCCAGCGCGAGGTGGCGCATGGCCCCGAAGTCGGCGGCGGTCGCGTCGCCGCCCTGCGCCCAGCTCACCGGGACGGGCATCAGGGTGACGCCGATCAGGGTGATGACGACACCGGTGACCAGGGGCGGGAAGAAGCGCAGCAGCCGGCCGAAGAACGGGCCGAGGGCCAGGCAGAAGGCGCCGGCCACCATCACCGCGCCGTAGATGGCGGGGAGTTGGTGTCCATGGCCGTTGGTCTCGGCGATGGCGAGGATGGGGGCGATGCCGGCGGAGGAGGCGGCGTTGACGAAGGGCAGCCGGTTGCCGACGAGGCCCTTGACGCCGATGGTCTGGAGGATGGTAGCGACGCCGGCGATGAGCAGGCTCGCGGCGATGAGCCGGGTCCGGGCGGCGATGTCGAGTCCGCAGGCCTGGCCGATGATGAGCGGAGGAGTGACGACGCCCGCGTACATCGCGGCGATGTGCTGGAGTGCGGCGGGGACGAGCCGCGTCGGGTGGAGCTTCTCGTCCACCGGGTGCACGGACGTGACGGCGTCCTCGGTGTGCACCGGCGGGGTGGAACACGGGGCTGTGGCGGGCCCCTTCGCAGGCTGTGCCATTTCGTTCCCTCCGGTGTGGCGCGCCCCGGGCCCCGGTGGCGGGGCAGGGGGCGCGCGTCCCGCGTCAGAGGTTGGTCATGTCGACCGGGATCTTCGCCTCGCAGCCGTCCCGGAGGATGGTCGCCTCGATCAGGCCGTAGGGCCGGTCGGCGGCGAAGTAGACCTCGTTGTCGTTCTTGAGCCCGAACGGCTCCAGGTCGACGAGGAAGTGGTGCTTGTTCGGCAGGGAGAAGCGCACTTCGTCGATCTCGCTGCGGTTGTTGATGATGCGCGCGCCCATCTGGTACAGCGTCTGCTGCAACGAGAGGGAGTAGGTCTCGGCGAAGGCCTGGAGCATGTGCTTCCTGACCTGCTCGTAGGACTTCTCCCAGTGGGGCGCCTTCTGCTCGTCGTCGGTCCAGTTGAAGCGCCAGCGGCTGGAGACCTGGGTGGCCAGGATGCGGTCGTACGCCTCCTGGAGGGTGGTGTACTTGTCCTTGACGTAGCCCCAGAACTCGGAGTTGGTCGAGTTCATCACGACCAGGTCCTTGAGGCCGGAGATGACCTCCCACCGCTCACCGTCGTAGGTGATCTGGGTGACGCGGGTCTCCTGGTTCTTGCGGACGAAGGAGTGCTTGACCTCGTCGGCGCCGATGAACCTCGAGTTGGCGTCGGAGGTCTCGATCCGCTCCCAGGCGTACTCCTCGATCCGGATCCGCGCGGTCCTGATCGGCTCCTGCGAGCTGACGAAGTGGCGGGCGAGGTGGATGCCGAACTGCTCGGCGGACTCGATGCCGTACTCCTTGGCGAACGCGAACACCGTGTTCTTGGTGGTGTCGGTCGGCAGGACGTTCGCGTTGGAGCCGGAGTAGTGGACCTCCTCCATGTCGCCGCTCAGCGCGACGGAGACGTTCAGGTCCTTGATGTGATGGGTGGCGCCGTCCCGCGTGATCTTGACGACTCGGTTCTCGGCCTTGCCGTACTGGTTCTGTCCCAGGATGACAGGGCGGGCAGGGCGGGAATTGTCGGTCATGTAGCTAGCTCCCTCGGTAAACGGAGTAGCCGAACGGGTTGAGCAGCAGCGGTACGTGGTAGTGCTCGCCCGGTACGACGGCGAACGTGATCGCCACCTCCGGGAAGAACACGCCGGGTCCGCTGTCCCGGTTCGCGGGGGCGTCCTGCTGCGCATCGGCTTGCTTCTTCGCAGATTGCTCTTCGAAGTACGGCTCCACGGCGAAGTCGAGCCGTACGTGGGTCGTCCCTTCCGGCAGGGCCGGCAGGTCCTTGCACCGGCCGTCGGCGTCGGTCGCGGAGCCGCCGAGCGTCTGCCAGTCGGCTGCCGCGCCGCCGCGGGCGCGGAGCCGGACGGCGACGCCCTCGGCGGGGCGGCCGGCGGAGGTGTCCAGGATGTGTGTGGACACGGAGGCGGTGGTGCTGGTGCTCATGGTGTCAGGCGTCCTCTTCGACGAGTCGGGCCAGTCGGATGCGGTTGATCTTCCCCAGCTCGGTGCGGACGATCTCCCGTTCCTGCTCCGGCGCGTTGCCGATGCGCTCCTTGACCGCGTCGCGCATCTGCTCGGCGGTCCGGCCGGTGGCGCAGATGAGGAAGACGTGGCCGAACTTCTCCTGGTAGGCCAGGTTGAGTTCGAGCATCTCCGCCTTGAGTGCGGCGGAGGCGCCGGCCATGCCGCGCTGTTCGCGGGCGGAGGTCGGGTCGCCGGGCCGGGGGCGTCCGATCGGCGGGTGCCCCGCCATCGCCTCTTCCAGGTCCGCGGTGGTCAGTTCGGCCATGGCGGCGTCGCTGGCGGTGCGGAGGTCCTCGACGGTGGCGTAGGGACGGGCGGCGGTCAGGCGCCGGGCCCACTCGGTGGAGGCGCACGCCTCGTGGAGGGCGGCGAGGGCCGCCGGCTCCTCCAGGGCGTTGAACCGGGCCAGACCCGGGGGCGTGGAAGTCGACGTCACGGGAGCCTCCGTGGCCACGATGGGCCGTCGTGCTGAACGGGCTGCCGATAGCTAACGCCCTCGGAAACATCACGTCAACACTTTGTTGAAAATTCCGCGTAACAAGAGAGGACCGGGCCCGGGCGGCACATCCACCCCCGCTCCGCGGCCCGTCAGGCGCCCTTCTCCCGGTTGAGGTAGTTGTAGACGGTGAAGCGGCTGACGCCGAGCGCGCCCGCCACCGTCTCCACGCCGTGCCGCACGGCGAACGCGCCGCGCGCCTCCAGGATCCGTACGACCTCCTGCTTGGCCTTGCGGTCCAGGTCGGCCAGCGGCCGGCCCTGCCTGCGCTCCATGGCGGCGAGGATGTGGTCGAGGGAGTCGGCGAGCTGGGGCAGGCGTACGGCGACGACGTCGGCGCCCTCCCAGGCGAGGACGACGTCCTCGGGGCCGGCCTCGTCGGGCGGGAGCATCTCCCCGCCCATGGCGTCGACCAGCGGTTTCACGGCCGCGATGAAGGGCTCGTCCCCGGTCACCTCCCCTCCTCCCCGATCCCGTCGTCGATCACGTTGACCTGGAGCGAGACCCGGGTCGCGCCGGCCTGGAGGGACTTGCGCAGCAGCGCGTCCACCGCGGTGAGCACCCGGTCGGCCCCGCCCTCGGCGGTGTTGCCGAACGGGCCGACGTCGACGGCGTCCAGCCCGGCCGTCTCGATGACCTCCCGCGCCACCAGGGCGTGCGCGGGCGCTTCGTCCAGGTCGAAGGGTTCGGTCGTGAACTCCACTCTCAATCGCACGGGCTCAACCTAACGCGCGGGGCGGTTCCTGGGCAGTCCTGCCGGACTCCGTGCCCGGCCCCCCTTGACAAGCGGCGACACACGACGGCAATCTTCCATTAAGCAGAAACGAACTTCCGTAATACGGAATAGCGACCACGGAAGGGAGCGCGGCCCGAATGCCAGGTTCTGAGTGGAGCACGACCACAGACCAGCGCTTCAACGTCAACCTGTCGATCCTCTTCACGGAACTCCCGCTCCTGGAGCGCCCCGCGGCAGCCGCCGCGGCGGGCTTCTCCGCGGTCGAGCTGTGGTGGCCCTGGATCGACTCCCCCACCCCCGGACGGTCCGGCCTGGACGCCCTCAAGCAGGCGATCGAGGACGCGGGCGTCCGGCTCACGGGACTGAACTTCTACGCCGGGCAGCTGCCCGGCCCGGACCGCGGCGCCCTGTCGGTGCCCGGCGAGGAGTCGGAGAGGTTCCGCGCCAACATCGACGTGGCGGCGGACTTCGCGGCCTCCCTGGGCTGCAAGGCGCTCAACGCGCTGTACGGCAACCGGGTCGAGGGCGTGGACCCGGCCGAGCAGGACGCCCTCGCCCTGGAGAACCTGGTCCTGGCGGCCCGGGCCGCCCACCGCGTCGGCGCCGCCCTGCTGATCGAGGCCCTCAACAAGCCCGAGTCGCCGCTCTACCCGCTGGTGTCGGCGCCGGCCGCGGTCGGCGTCGTCGACAGGGTGAACGCGGCGACGGGCCTCGGCAACGCCAAGTTCCTGATGGACCTGTACCACCTGTCCATGAACGGCGAGGACCTGCCCGCGGTCATCGACCGGTACGCGGCGAAGACCGGGCACGTGCAGATCGCCGACAACCCCGGCCGCGGCGCCCCCGGCACGGGTTCGCTCCCGCTGGCGGAGCTGCTGGACCGGCTGCGCAAGGCCGGTTACGACGGCTGGGTCGGCCTGGAGTACAAGCCCGGCGACCGCCCGAGCGCCGAGGCCTTCGAGTGGCTCCCGCGCGCGGCGCGCCGCACCCCCGACCTTGCAGAGCAGTGAGAGAGGCACCCCGAAGATGAGCAACCTCCCCAAGATCGCGTGGATCGGCCTCGGCATCATGGGCTCCCCCATGGCCGAGAACCTGATCAAGGCGGGTTACCAGGTCACCGGCTACACCCTGGAACAGGACAAGCTGGACCGCCTGGCCGCCGCCGGCGGCACGGCCGCCCCCTCGATCGCCGAGGCCGTGCGCGAGGCCGACGTGGTGATCACGATGGTGCCCGCGTCCCCGCAGGTCGAGGCCATCGCCTACGGCCCGGACGGCATCCTGGAGAACGCCCGCCGCGGCGCCCTGCTGATCGACATGTCGTCCATCACCCCGCAGACCTCCGTCGACCTGGCGAAGGCCGCCGAGGACAAGGGCATCCGGGTGCTGGACGCCCCCGTGTCCGGCGGCGAGGCCGGCGCCGTGGAGGCCGTGCTGTCCATCATGGTCGGCGGCCGGCAGGCCGACTTCGACGAGGCCAAACCGGTCTTCGAGGCGCTCGGCAAGACCATCGTGCTCTGCGGCCCGCACGGCTCCGGCCAGACCGTGAAGGCCGCCAACCAGCTCATCGTCGCCGTGAACATCCAGGCGTGCGCCGAGGCCGTGGTCTTCCTGGAGAAGTCGGGCGTGGACCTGAAGGCCGCGCTGGACGTCCTGGGCGGCGGCCTGGCGGGCTCCACCGTGCTGACGCGCAAGAAGGACAACTTCCTCGCGCGTGACTTCAAGCCCGGCTTCCGTATCGACCTGCACCACAAGGACATGGGCATCGTCACGGACGCCGCCCGCACCGTCGGCGCGGCCCTGCCGGTCGGCGCCGTGGTCGCCCAGCTGGTCGCGTCACTGCGCGCCCAGGGCGACGGCGGCCTGGACCACTCGGCCCTGCTGCGCGCCGTGGAGCGTCTGTCCGGCACCCAGGCCTGACGGGCCGCACAAGACTTCCGGGCCGCGGTGCCGCTGACACCTGTCCTGTCGCGCCCAGGCGGTGCCGCGGCCCGGAATCAACTTCAACAAACTGTTGACGCTTAGAGGTCCCACTCCTAGGCTCCACCAAGCGGAAGAAGATTTCCGCTGCCACTCGCACGGAAGTGCCACCGCACGGAAGGTCCCCGATGTCCAAGCGCGTGCTGACGACAGAGTCCGGCGCCCCGGTCGCCGACAACCAGAACTCCGCCTCCGCCGGCGTAGGCGGCCCGCTCCTGATCCAGGACCAGCACCTGCTGGAGAAGCTCGCGCGCTTCAACCGCGAGCGCATCCCGGAGCGTGTGGTGCACGCCCGTGGCTCCGGCGCCTACGGCCACTTCGAGGTGACGGACGACGTCACCGGCTTCACCCACGCCGACTTCCTCGACCGGGTCGGCAAGCGCACCGAGGTGTTCGTGCGCTTCTCCACGGTGGCCGACTCCCTCGGCGGTGCGGACGCCGTCCGTGACCCGCGCGGTTTCGCCGTGAAGTTCTACACCGAGGAGGGCAATTACGACCTCGTCGGCAACAACACCCCGGTGTTCTTCATCAAGGACCCGATCAAGTTCCCGGACTTCATCCACTCGCAGAAGCGGGACCCGTTCACCGGCCGCCAGGAACCCGACAACGTCTGGGACTTCTGGGCCCACTCCCCCGAGGCCACGCACCAGGTGACCTGGCTGATGGGCGACCGCGGCATCCCGGCGTCGTACCGCCACATGGACGGCTTCGGCTCGCACACCTACCAGTGGACGAACTCCGCGGGCGAGGCCTTCTTCGTCAAGTACCACTTCAAGACGAACCAGGGCATCCGCTGCCTGTCCGCCGAGCAGGCGCAGGAGATCGCGGGCCAGGACCCCAACTCCCACCAGACGGACCTGCTCCAGGCCATCGAGCGGGGCGTGCACCCGTCCTGGACCCTCTACGTGCAGCTCATGCCGGCGGCCGAGGCGGCCGACTACCGCTTCAACCCGTTCGACCTGACCAAGGTCTGGCCGCACCGGGACTACCCGCTCCAGCGCGTGGGCCGCCTGGTCCTCGACCGCAACCCGGACAACGTCTTCACCGAGGTCGAGCAGGCCGCGTTCTCCCCGAACAACTTCGTGCCCGGCATCGGCCCCTCCCCGGACAAGATGCTCCAGGGCCGCCTGTTCGCGTACGCCGACGCCCACCGCTACCGCCTCGGCGTCAACCACACCCTGCTCCCCGTGAACGCCCCGAAGGCGGTCCCGGGCGGCGCCCTGAACTACGGCCGTGACGGCCTCATGGCCCTCAACCCCCAGGGCCGGCACGCCAAGAACTACGAGCCGAACTCCTACGACGGCCCGGTGGAGACCGGCCGCCCGCTGTCGGCCCCCCTCGCGGTCCACGGCCACTCGGGCACCCACGAGGCGCCCCTGCACACCAAGGACGACGACTTCTTCCAGGCGGGCGAGCTGTACCGTCTGATGTCGCCGGAGGAGAAGTCCCGCCTGATCGCGAACATCGCCGGCGGCCTCTCGCGGGTCTCCCGCGACGACGTGATCGAGAAGAACCTGGCCCACTTCCACGCCGCCGACCCCGAGTACGGCAAGCGCGTGGAGGAGGCGGTCCGCGCCCTGCGCGAGGACTGACCGCGGGAACCACGAGCAGCGTACGGGATCCGACTGGAGGTCATGGTCGCGTACGCGGCCCGCGCACGACGCCGGACGGCCCCGATGAGGGGTGGCCGCCGGCACAGAGCGCGGGCAGGGCGAGGACCGCGGTGGCGTGCGAGCCAGTGCGGTGGTGAAGGACCCGGACCCCCTTCTCGACCAGAGGGAAGGGCGCCCGGCTCCGTCGCTCCCACCGCGGTCCCACCCAGCCCCTCCCATGGGGCCCGCCCACCCCGTCCGGCGGCGCGAACGACCTGTCGCGCCCAGCCTCGCGCCGTCGGACGGTCACCACACGGTGCCCGCAGCGCCCCCTGGCCCAGGGGGCGCTTTCGCGTGTTCCCGGCGGCCCGGCCGCCGGGGTGCGCGGGCGCCGCTTCCGCAGCACGCTGAAGCCATGGGCAATCCGACGCAGTACCCGCACATCGTGGTCCACCCGCCCGCCCTGGACGGCTCCCGGCGCGTCACCGAGGGGGACGTCATCCTCGGGATCGCGTCCCATCTGGACGACGTCGTGGAGATCCTGCGGCTCACCGACCTGGACCGCGTCGAGGTGGAGGAGAGCGATCTCATCGAGTGGCAGGGCGGGGGGCCGGACGACTGGCCGGGACTGTCGGAGCACGAGCCGTAGGGCCACGAGCCGGAGCGGGGGCGCGTACGGCGGCGGCCGTACGCGGGCCGCGGAACCTCAAATCAACCTCTGAACACCGCCGCGGGGGCTTCAACTGCGCCTGGAGTCGGGCACATTATCGGCAAGCGGGGCCCGCCGACACGGGGGCGGCGGACCCCGCACGGGGCGGCACGCGGGCCGTACGGGCCGTACGCCGCCGGCCCCCGGTGGGGCGGGACGCGGGCGACGGGGGTGCCGCTTCCCGCTCGGCCGGGGCGGCGGGGCCGGCCCGGCCGGTGTGCGGGCACGGGAAAGGGGCGGCCGTCCTGGTGGACGGCCGCCCCTTTCCCGTGCCGGGCGTGTCAGACCTTCAGGGGCCTGACCGATGTCGGCGCGTGGCCGGGCTCGGTGGCCAGGTCCTCGAACTCGGAGACGTCACTGATGTCCATGGTGCGGCTCATCGAGATGTTGGTGATCCGCTCCAGGATCGCCTCGACGACGACCGGCACCCGGTACTCGGCGGCCAGCTTCTTCGCCTGCTCGAAGGCGGCGCCCAGCTGGTCCGGCTCGGTGACCCGGATGGCCTTGCAGCCCAGGCCCTCGGCGACCTTGACGTGGTCGACGCCGTAGACGCCCAGCTCGGGCGCGTTGATGTTCTCGAACTCCAGGTTGACCTGGAAGTTGATGTCCAGGCCGATCTGGGCCTGCCGGATCAGGCCGAGGTAGGCGTTGTTCACCAGCACGTGCACGTACGGGATCTTGTGCTGGGCGGCGACCGCCAGCTCCTCGATCATGAACTGGAAGTCGTAGTCGCCGGAGAGCGCGACGACCGGCGCGTCCGGGTCGGCCTTGGCGACGCCGATAGCGGCCGGGATGGTCCAGCCGAGCGGGCCGGCCTGGCCGCAGTTGATCCAGTGGCGCGGCTTGTAGACGTGGAGCATCTGCGCGCCGGCGATCTGGGAGAGGCCGATGGTGGTGACGTACCGGGTGTCCGGGCCGAAGGCCCTGTTCATCTCCTCGTACACGCGCTGCGGCTTCATCGGCACGTTGTCGAAGTGCGTACGGCGCAGCAGCGTCGCCCTGCGCTCCTGGGTGGAGGCCACCCAGTCGGAGCGGTCCGGGAGCCGGCCCGCCGCCTTCAGTTCCTTCGCCACCTCGACGAACAGCTCCAGCGCGGCCTTGGCGTCGGAGACGACCCCGTAGTCCGGCGGGAAGATCTTGCCGATCTGGGTGGGCTCGATGTCGACGTGGACGAACGTGCGGCCCTGCCGGTAGACGTCCAGCTTGTAGCCGGTGTGGCGGTTGGCCCAGCGGTTGCCGATGCCGAGGACGAAGTCGGACTCCAGGAAGGTGGCGTTGCCGTACCGGTGGGAGGTCTGGACGCCGACCATGCCGGCGTTCAGCTCGTGGTCGTCGGGCAGCGTGCCCCAGCCCATCAGGGTGGGGATGACCGGGGTCCGGGTCAGTTCGGCGAACTCGGTCAGCAGGCCGGCGGCGTCGGCGCCGATGACGCCGCCGCCGGCGACGATGACCGGGCGCTCGGAGTCGAGCAGGTAGGAGATCGCCTTCTCGATCTGGGCGCGGGTCGCGGCCGGCTTGTAGACGGGAAGCGGCTCGTACGTCTCCACGTCGAACTCGATCTCGGTGAGCTGCACGTCGATCGGCAGGTCGATCAGGACCGGGCCGGGCCGGCCGGAGCGCATCAGGTGGAAGGCCTGCTGGAAGACGCCGGGAACCTGCGCGGCCTCCAGGACGGTCACCGCCATCTTCGTGACCGGCTTGGCGATCGAGGCGATGTCGACGGCCTGGAAGTCCTCCTTGTGGATGACGTGCGTCGGCGCCTGGCCGGTGATGCACAGGATCGGGACGGAGTCGCCGATGGCCGAGTACAGCCCGGTGATCATGTCGGTGCCGGCGGGACCCGACGTGCCGATGCAGACGCCGATGTTGCCCGGTCGGGTGCGGGTGTAGCCCTCGGCCATGTGCGAGGCGCCCTCGACGTGGCGGGCGAGGGTGTGGCCGATGCCGCCACCCTCCTTGAGGGCCTTGTAGAACGGGTTGATCGCCGCGCCCGGCACACCGAAGGCGTCGGTGACGCCCTCGCGCTTGAGGATCTCAACTGCCGCGCGGGCAGCGGTCATACGGGCCATCGAGTACTCCTGCTTCGGCTGTCGGATGCGTACTCCCGTCGCGCCCCGCGGCGAGCACGGTCTCCAGTGGTCGACCTTCCACAAACTTTCGCATTGTGGAATATCACTTCTACTATCTGGAAGCAATGTAGGTGGGCCGGGCAGGGGCGTCAAGAGTGGTCCGCGAAGCGGCGGGCGCCGAACAGGACTGCGGGGACAGGGGCGGCGCAGGAGACCACCGGGCGCCGGTCACACCGGCGCGGCCACCGGCACGCCGAACGGGCCCCGGCCGAGTACGCCGCCGACGGCGCGCTCGTCCGGGGCCCGCCGTGGAGTACTCAGCGGATGCTCGGCTCCCGCCGTCTCACACCCCGTACGTCTCCCGGAGCTCCACCTTGCGCACCTTGCCCGACACCGTCATGGGGAAGGAGTCGAGGATCCGCAGCCTGCTGGGGATCTTGTAGTGCGCGAGCCGGCCCGCGCAGAAGGAGCGGAGGTCCTCCAGGGTGAGCGGGTCCGCGGGGTCGGCCGGGATGACACAGGCGAGGACCTCTTCGCCGTACCGCTCGTGCGGCACCCCGACGACCTGGACGTCCCGGATGCCGGGGTGGGCGTGCAGGAACTCCTCGATCTCGCGCGGGTAGATGTTCTCGCCACCCCGGATGATCATGTCCTTGATCCGGCCGACGATCTCCACGTATCCGTCCTCACGCATCACCGCGAGGTCCCCGGTGTGCATCCAGCGGCCCGCGTCGATCGCCTCGGCGGTCTTCTCCGGCTCGTCCCAGTAGCCGAGCATCACGCTGTAGCCGCGCGTGCACAGCTCGCCCGCCGTCCCCCGGGGCCGGGTCACCCCGGTGGCCGGGTCGACCACCTTGACCTCCAGATGGGGCAGGACCCGGCCGACGGTGGCGGTGCGGTGCTCCAGGTCGTCCTCGATCCGCGTCTGCAAGGACACCGGTGAGGTCTCCGTCATGCCGTAGCAGATGGAGACCTGCTCCATGTGCATCTCGGTCACCACCCGCTTCATCACCTCCACCGGGCAGGGGGAGCCCGCCATGATGCCGGTGCGCAGGGAGGTCAGGTCGTAGGAGGCGAAGTCCGGCAGGTTCAGCTCGGCGATGAACATGGTCGGGACGCCGTAGAGGGACGTGCAGCGCTCACGCTGTACGGCGTCCAGGGTGGCCGCGGGGTCGAAGGACGGGGCCGGGACGACCATGCAGGCGCCGTGCGAGGTGGCCGCGAGGTTGCCCATGACCATGCCGAAGCAGTGGTAGAACGGCACCGGGATGCAGATCCGGTCCTGCTCGGTGTAGGCGACCGACTCCCCCACGAAGTAACCGTTGTTGAGGATGTTGTGGTGGGAGAGGGTGGCGCCCTTCGGGAAGCCGGTCGTGCCCGAGGTGTACTGGATGTTGATCGGGTCGTCGCAGGACAACGCGGCTTCCCTGGCCCGCAGTTCGTCCAGCAGCGCGTCCGACGGGTGCGCCCCGCGCGCGGTGAAGGCCTCCCAGCCCGGGTCGCCGATGTACACGGTCTCCCGCAGCCGCGGACACGCGTGCCGCACCTCCTCCACCATCGCCCGGTAGTCGCTCGTCCGGTACCGCGGGGAGGCGAACAGCAGGGAGATCCCGGCCTGGCCGAGGACGAACCGCACCTCGTGCGTGCGGTAGGCCGGGTTGATGTTGACCATGACGGCGCCGACCCGGGCGGTGGCGTACTGCACCAGCACCCACTCGGCGCAGTTGACCGCCCAGATGCCCACCCGGTCACCCCGGGCCACCCCGCTCGCCAGCAGCGCGCACGCCAGTTCCTCGACGTCGGCGGCGAACCGGGCGTACGTCCAGCGCCGCCCGGACGGGACGTCGACCAGCGCCTCGCGCTCCGGCCACGTGGCCGCGGCCCGGCCGAGATCGGCGCCGATGGTGTCTCCGAGCAGGGCCGTGGTGCCCGTCCCGTGGGTGTACGACAGTTGCGGGGTCACCGTCATCTGAAGTCCTCCTCGCGGTACTCGTCGCGTGAGCCCGCGGCCGTCGCCTCGCGCAGCTCGATGCGGCGGATCTTGCCGGAGACGGTCTTGGGCAGCGCGCCGAACTCCAGCCGCCGGATGCGCTTGTAGGGGGCGAGCACGCTGCGGGAGTGCTCGAAGAGGATCTTCGCGGTGCCGGGGCCCGGTTCCCAGCCCGCGGCCAGGACGATGTACGCCTTCGGCACGGCGAGGCGCAGCTCGTCCGGGGCGGGCACGACGGCCGCCTCGGCCACCGCCTCGTGCTCCAGCAGCGCGCTCTCCAGCTCGAACGGGCTCACCTTGTAGTCGGAGGCCTTGAACACGTCGTCACTGCGCCCGATATAGGTGAGATATCCCTCTTCGTCGCGGGAGGCGATGTCACCCGTGCGGTAGTAGCCGCCCGCCATGACCTCCGCCGTGCGGTCCGGGTCACCGTGGTAGCCGGTCATCAGGCCGACCGGGCGCTCGGTGAGGTCGAGGGCGATCTCCCCCTCGTTGACGCCGGGCGCGCCGGAGACGGGGTCGAGGAGTTCCACCCGGAAGCCGGGACTGGGACGGCCCATCGAACCCGTCTTCAGCGGCTGGCCGGGGCTGTTGGAGACCTGCACCGCGGTCTCGGTCTGCCCGAAACCGTCCCGGACGGTCACGCCCCAGACCCGGCGGACCTGCTCGATCACCTCGGGGTTGAGCGGCTCGCCGGCCGCCAGCGCCTCACGCGGCGGGGTGCGCAGCCCGCCCAGGTCGGCCTGGATGAGCATGCGCCACACGGTCGGCGGCGCGCAGAACGTGGTGACGCCGGCCCGGTCCATCTCTGCCATCAGCCGGGCCGCGTCGAAGCGGGTGTAATTGACGACGAAGACGGTCGCCTCGGCGTTCCACGGGGCGAACAGGTTGGACCAGGCGTGCTTGGCCCAGCCGGGCGAGGAGATGTTCAGATGCACGTCACCGGGTTTCAGACCGATCCAGTACATGGTGGCCAGGTGCCCGACCGGGTACGAGGTGTGGGTGTGCTCGACCAGTTTGGGGCGGGCGGTCGTACCCGAGGTGAAGTAGAGCATCAGCGGGTCGTCGGCGAGGGTGGGGCCGTCGGGGAGGAACTCGGCGGAGCCCGGGTAGGCGTCCTCGTACGGCTCCCAGCCCTCCTCCGGCAGGCCGCCGACCGCGATCCGCGTGTAGGCGCCGGGCACGTCGGCGAACTTCGCCGTGTCCTCCGCCCGGACGATCACGTGCTTCACGCGGCCCCGCTCCACCCGGTCGCGCAGGTCGGCCGGGCCGAGCAGCGGGGTGGCCGGGATGACGACCGCGCGCAGCTTCATCGCGGCCAGCGCCGTCTCCCACAGCTCCACCTGGTTGCCGAGCATGACGAGGACGCGGTCCTCGGCGGCGACCCCGCGCTCGCGCAGCCACCGGGCCACCCGGTTGGAGCGGTCGGCCAGCTCGGCGAAGGAGAGCCGGGTCTCGGTGCCGTCCTCCTCCACGATGTGCAGCGCGGTCCGGTCGTTGCCGTCGGCGATCACGTCGAACCAGTCCAGCGCCCAGTTGAAGTGCTCGGGCCGCGGCCAGGCGAACCCGTCGTAGGCGGTGGCGTAGTCCTCGCGGTGCTCCAGCAGGAAGTCCCGGGCACCCCTGAAGGCGTCGGTCGCCGTCGTCATCTGTCCTCCCATGGTCCCGGCCATTGCCGGGCGGCTCTCTGGCATCGTCTAATCCGTGATGCAGGTCTCACTACCCCCGAACGGGGGTGAGGACTGCCGAAGGGGCGGACAAAGGTGACGGCAGACGCGGTGAGCGATGTGGTGATCGGTGGCGCGCTGGCCCGGCTGCGGCGTGCGACGGGCCTTCCGGTCGCCTTCGGCGGGCTGGTGGAACCCGGCCGGCCGCGGATCCGCATCAGCGAGCTGAGCGGCACGACCACGGCCTCGCTGCACGCGCTCACGGTGACCTCCGGCAGCGGGCTCGGCGGCCGGGCCGTGGCGCTGGCCCGGCCGTGCGCGGTGACGGACTACTCCAGGTCCCGGCAGATCAGCCACGAGTACGACGTGCCGGTGGCCGCCGAGGGCATCCGCTCGGTGCTCGCGGTGCCGGTCGTGGTCCGGCGCCGGGTACGCGGCGTGCTGTACGGGGCGCTGCGCTCGGCCGAGCCGCTCGGCGACCGCACGCTGGGCGCGGCGGTGGCGGCGGCGCGGGACGTGGAGCAGGCGCTGGTGGTGCGGGACGAGACGCGGGGGCTGCTGGCCGCGGCCCGCCCGGAGCCGGACCGCGCCGGCCGGGGCGCGGGGTGGGAACAGGTGCGCGAGGCACATGCCGCGCTGCGGGCCCTGGTCCCCCGGGTCACCGACCCGGGTCTGCGGGCCGAACTCCTCGCGGCCTGCGGGCTGCTGACCGCGCCGCCACCCGTCGGCGGCGTGACCCTGGCGCCACGCGAGCTGGACGTGCTGTCCTGGGTGGCGGCGGGCGCCACCAACACGGCGGTGGCCGAACGGCTGGGTCTGCGGCCGGAGACGGTCAAGGGTTATCTGCGCTCGGCGATGCGGAAGCTGGGCGCCCACACACGAGGAGAGGCGGTGACCGCGGCCCGCAGGGCGGGACTGCTGCCGTAGCGCGGAGACCGGCAGGAAACCTGCCATTCATGCGGCGGCGCTTCGAATTTCCCTCTGCTTGACCGTTTGTTATTTCCCTCACCACGGCTTCCGTCCGAATTTCCAGGATCGTTGCCTAGAATTTGGCCCGGACACGACACACGAGGGGAGCGGTGACCGTGCGACGGGACTTCCAGGAGCCTGCCAGGTGCCGCCCCGACCTGGTCATCGGCCGCGAGGAGCTGTTCACCGGCGCCCGCGGGCAACTCGCCTCCGGGGGCAGTGTGCTGCTCCACGGCCCCGCCGGAATAGGGAAATCCACCGTCCTGCGGGCATTGGCCGAGGAATACGGCGCCACCGCCCGCACGGTCTTGCGCTGCTCGGCGACGGAGTCCGAATCCCACCTTCCGTTCCTGGCCCTCGCCGACCTCCTCGGCCTGGTCCTGGACGACATCGCCCCGCGGCTGCCGGCCGCCCAGCGCACCGCCCTGGAGTCGGCGCTCACCGGCCGCGGCGAGTCCAGCCTCCAGCGCGACGGCCTCGCCCTGCGCCTGGCCGTGCTCTCCGCGCTGCGCGCCCTCGCCGCCGACGGCCCGGTCCTGATCGTCGCCGACGACCTCCAGTGGCTGGACCCGGCCAGCGCCGAACTGCTCGGTTTCGCCGCCCGGCGCCTGGAGGGCACCCCGGTGCAGCTGCTCTGCGCGGTACGCACCGAAGGGCAGAGCAGCCAGGAGTACGACCGCCACCTGCACTCCTGCCCGCCGGACACCCTCGCCGTCCAGCTCCGCGCGCTCTCGCGCACCCAGGTCGCCCAGTTGCTCGGCCACCGCGGCCACGGCGGCCTGTCCCGGTCCACGGTCCGCGAGATCCACCGCACCAGCGGCGGCAACCCGCTGTTCGCCCTGGAGCTGGGCCGCGCCCTCGCCGAGAGCCCCACCCCGCCCCGCCCCGGCGAACCGCTGCCGGTGCCGACCTCGCTGCGCGCCCTGGTCCTCAGCCGCCTGGACATGCTGTCGGTGGAGGCCCGCCGCACCCTGCTGGTGGCCAGCGCCGGCGCCCGGCCCACCCCGGCGCTGCTGCACGCGGCCGGCCGGGAGAACGCCGAGGCCGAGTGCGCCCAGGCCGCCGAACTCGGGCTGCTGGCCACCGAGCCCGACGCGCCGGCCGTACGGTTCGCGCACCCGCTGATATCCGCCGCGCTGTACGCGGAGACCCCCGCCCAGGAGCGGCGGGCCGCGCACGCGGCGCTGTCCACCGCGGCCTCCGACCCCATCGAACGGGCCCGGCACCTGGCCCTCGCCACCACCGGCACCGACCCACGGGTCGCCGCCCGGCTCGCCGAGGCCGCGGCCCTCGCCCGGGACCGCGGCGCGCCCTCGGTCGCCGCCCAGCTCGGACTGCTCGCCGCCCGGCACACCCCCGCCGACGGGACACCGCGGCAGGAGGAGCGCCGGCTCCAGGCCGCCGAGGACGCGATCACCGCCGGCGAGGTCGACCTGGCCCGGGACATCGCCCGCGAGGTGCTGGCCCGGGCGACCGTGCCCGCCGACCGGGTGCGGGCCTGGATGATCGTCATCGACAGCGCCGGCCACACCATGGCCGAGGTCGACGCCGTCTTCCCGCAGGCCCTCTCCGACGCCGGCGAGGACCCCCGGCTGCTCTCCCTCGTCCACTACCAGCTGGCCTGGCGGGCGCTGATAGTGGAGGGCGACTTCACCGAGGCGCGGGAGGCCGCCGCGCACGCCGCCGGGCTGGCCGCGTCCGGCGGCGACCGGCGCACCGAACTGCTCTCCCTCGCCTTCCAGGCGCAGACCGAGACCCTGATGGGCCATCCGGAGGCGCCCCGCACGATCAAACGGGCCCTGCGGGAACCCCAGGACCCGCGGGTCGCCTGGCATCACAACGGCGCGGGCAGCGCCCGGTTCCGCTGGCTGGTCATGGGCGACCAGCTGGCCGAGGCCCGGGCCACGGTCACCGCCCTGCTGCGCGAGGTCCGCCGGCGCGGCTCGGTCGAGAGCGAGGTGCACTTCCTGCGCGGCCTCGCCGAGACGGAACTGCGGGCCGGGCACTGCGGGCGCGCGCTGGACCTGGCCCGCGAGAGCCTGCGGCTCGCCCGGGACTCCGGCATCGGCGAGACCGCCTCCGCGATGCTGACCTCGCTCGCGGAGGCCTCCGGCGGCGACGTGGACCGGGCGCTGGCGCTCGCCCGGGAGGCGGTGCAGCACGCCGAGGAGGACGGCGACCAGATGTATCTGTCGCGGGCGCTGGGCGCCCTCGGGTACGCCCAGCTGGTGGCCGGGGACCCGGCGGGCACCGTCCGTTCGCTGCGCCGGGTGCGCGGGCTGGAGCTGGCGCTCGGCATCACCGACCCGGCCCGGGGCCGCTGGCAGGGCGACCTCGCCGAGGCGCTCGTCCGGACGGGTGAGCCCGGCGAGGCGCAGGACGTCATCGACGTCAGCCGCGAGCACGCGCTGCGGCTCGGCCGGGAGAGCGTCCTCGCCGTCCTCGACCGGTCCGAGGCGCTGGTGCGGGCCGCGCGGGGCGACCTGGAGGCCGCGCTCGCCCAGCTGACGTCCGCTCAGGACCGGCTCGGCAAGCTCGGCTACGGTCTGGAGGAGGCGCGGGCCGCGTTCGCGCTGGCCCGGCTGCGCAGCAGGCGCCCGGCCGAGGGGGCGCCCCGGACCGGTGCGGCCAACGTCTTCGACGAGGCCGCCCGGATGTTCCGGCGCTGCCGGGCGCTGCCCTGGTTGCGCCAGGTGGACGAAGCACTCACCACCCCCGAGCGGGACGTGGCCCCGGCCGTGCCGGAGGCGCTGCACGCCCTGGACGGGCTGGCCGCGATGGAGCGTCAGGTGGCCGCGCTGGTCATGGAGGGGGCCACCAACCGGGAGATCGCCGCCCGGCTGTTCATCAGCGTGAAGACGGTGGAGGCGACCCTGACCCGGGTCTACCGGAAACTGGGGATCCGGTCGCGCGTCGACATCGTCCGATTGGCGGCAGGTCACCGCGCGAACTGAGCAGGGCCCTTGTTAACTGAGCCGGACCGAGGGTTTTCCCTCACCCAACCCCCTAGGGGGTTCCCTCATTGGGAGCCGAGGGTTCCGGGTCCTAGCGTAAAGGGCGTGCCGCTCGCCCGGGCACATGGGGGTCGGTCCCCTCTCCGAGTTCCCGACCGTGCTCGAGCAGGGGACCCCCGCCCCATGCACTCCCCACACCCGCGCGACCCCCCACCGGTGCAACCCCCACTGAGGAGACTCATGTTCGGGACCCTACGTGTGAGAAAGACCGCCGCGACCCTGGTGGCCACCGCCGCCGCCGCCGCGACCGCGCTGCTCGCCGCGCCCACGGCGAGCGCCGCCCCCCAGCCCGTCGTCGGCGGTACGACGACCACGACGACCGCGTACCCGTTCATGATGCAGATCACGGACGCGTCCCAGAACCAGTTCTGCGGCGGCACCCTGGTGGCACCCAGGAAGGTCGTGACGGCCGCCCACTGCATGGTCGGCGAGAGCACCGCCGGCGTCCGCGTCGTCGGCGGCCGGACCTACCTCAACGGCACCAACGGCACGGTCGGCAAGGTCAGCAAGATCTGGATCAACCCGGACTACTCGGACGCCACCAACGGCGACGACGTGGCCGTGCTGACCCTGTCCACGTCGATGCCGTACACCCCGGCGTCGTACGTCTCCTCCAGCCAGACGGGCGTCTACGCGGCCGGCACCACGGCCCGGATCCTCGGCTGGGGCACCACCTCGGAGAACGGCGGCTCCTCCAACCAGCTGCGGACCGCGACCGTCCCGGTCGTGGCCGACTCCAGCTGCCGTTCCTCCTACGGTTCGGACTTCGTCCAGTCCGACATGGTCTGCGCCGGATACACCTCCGGCGGCGTCGACACCTGCCAGGGCGACAGCGGCGGTCCCCTGCTCATCGGGGGCGTCCTGGCAGGGATCACTTCCTGGGGCGAGGGGTGCGCGGAGGCGGGCTACCCGGGTGTCTACACCCGGCTGGCCACCTTCTCGGACCTGGTGACCGCGCAGGTCAACTCGTGACCCGGAAGACTTCCCGAGCACACCTCGGGTAACCGCCGGGGGGCGTTGCGGGCCACCACGAGCGGCCCGCAACGCCCCCTCTCCAACGCCCCTCACCCCATGTCCGGCTCACCGCCCCGACCGCGCCCGACCGGCGGAAGCGTGCACCGGGCGGCGACGCCGAGGGTCTGCGCATCGGCGTCCGGCCACACGGCACCGAGGTGGCGCGGCTGGGCCATGCTCCGCGGCCCGGTCTCGACCAGATCGCGGGTCACGGCGGCGAGACGGTCCGGGTCGACGCCGGCCAGACCGGTGCGGAAGCCGCCCACTTCGCGCAGGCGGGCCGGCTGGACGAAGAGCCGCAGGGCGAGGCAGTCGTCGGCGGTGTGGATCGTGGAGCGCGGGGTGACGATACGGGCGACCCGGCGGCCGGCCATGAGCGTGGACAGCCGTTCCGGCGCGGAGCCGTCGAGGCGCGCGGCCGGCGCGTAGTACGGGGGCCGGGTGTTCCGGGCCTGGAGGCCCAGCAGGTGGCCGACCGCGTCCGGGGCGGACCGACCGGAGCGGTGCAGCAGGAGCTGCCGGGCGAGGGTGGCACGGTTCGAGGCCCGGGCGCCGAGGACCGGAACGGCCGCCGCGCCGCTCTTCCTCGCACAGTTCGTCGCCATGACCGCGGGGTGACACCGGTCGGGGACACCTTCGGTCCGCGACTTCCGCCGGGACCCGCACCGTGGCTTCCGCCGGTCGCGGCGGGCCGCGGATATCCTGCTGGTAGCCGCGCCGGGTGAGCACGCCCGCCGCGGGCACCACCGGGAGGCGGCCGATGCCCGAGCGACCCAACGGCAGGAACGGCGGCCGCAGGTCCGGCTGGCGCCGCGCCCTCACCCCGGCCCAGCCCCCCGCCGCCGGGCCGCCCACACCCTCCCCCGCCGAGCCGCCCGACGTCGTACAAGCCGTGCTCTACCGCGACGGCGTCCGCGTCTCCTCACCCGCCACCCTGGCCGAGACCTACCACGCGCTGCGCGAGCAGCCCAGCGGCATGGCCTGGATCGGCCTCGCCCGGCCCACCGGCAGCGAACTCCACTCCCTGGCGACCGAGTTCGATCTCCACCCGCTGGCCATCGAGGACGCCATGGAGGCCCACCAGCGGCCCAAGCTGGAACGGTACGGCGACACGCTGTTCGTCGTGCTGAGCGCCGCGCGCTACCTCGACGCCCCCGAGGAGGTCGACTTCGGCGAGCTGCACGTCTTCGTCGGCCCCGACTTCGTCATCACGGTCCGGCACGGCGACGCCCCCGACCTGTCGGCGGTCCGCCGCCGCATGGAGGACGCGCCCGAGCTGCTGGCACTCGGCCCGGAGGCGGTGCTGTACGCGATCCTGGACGCGGTGGTCGACGGCTACGCGCCCGTCGTGGCCGGCGTCCAGAACGACATCGACGAGATCGAGACCGAGGTGTTCCGCGGCGACCCCGAGGTCTCCCGCCGCATCTACGGACTCTCCCGCGAGATGGTCGAGTTCCAGCGCGCCACCCGCCCCCTCGTCGGCATGCTGCACGGCCTGATGGCCGGGTTCGCGAAATACGAGACCGACGAGGAACTCCAGCGCTACCTCAGGGACGTCGCCGACCACGTCACGCACACCAGCGAACGCGTCGACGGCTTCCGCCAGGCCCTCACCGAGATCCTCACCGTCAACGCGACCCTGGTCACCCAGCAGCAGAACGCGGAGATGCGGGCCCTCGCGGAGGCGGGCTTCGAACAGAACGAGGAGGTCAAGAAGATCTCCTCTTGGGCCGCCATTCTGTTTGCACCCACGTTGGTGGGAACCATCTACGGCATGAACTTCGACACCATGCCGGAACTGCACTGGGTCGCGGGCTACCCCTTCGCCATCCTGTTGATGGCAGTGGTCTGCACGAGCCTGTACGTCATCTTCAAGAAACGCGACTGGCTATAGCTGGCCGACTCGATCCACTGATCAACTTCGCCATGGCGAACGTCACCGAGGAGCCGGTCCGGGGACCCGGGGAGAATCTGGGGAGAATGCGCAGCCCAACCTGACAGCGTGCTTCCCAGGCCGCGTCAGCCCTGCCCCCGGCCCGGACAGGAGATCCAACAGCCAGGCCCGTGAACCACTTGCCAATGCCACGACCACAGTCACCAGACGTATGGTCTCGGTCAACGATCACCCGCAAGGGGCCCTTCACCTGCAGGCCATCCGCCTGCCGTAGAGACGTAACGCGAAGTTTCCGCAGAATCACGCGAGCGCCTGCGGAGAGTCGCCTGTCGCGTACTCCACAACGAGGGGGCTTGCCACAACACAGCGAGGAGCGGCGGGGGTACGCGGAAGAACCCCCGTAATACGCGCGTAGCCGGTCATCATCGCGGACATGTCGATGCCACCGTCCTCATCGTCCAGTGCATTTAGCAGCTCTTGCACGCCCCGGCCGTGAAGGCGCACGGCGCTTCGGGGTGGTGACTGCTCTGCCGAGAGAGGGTCACGGAGCCTGGTAAGTGCCTCTACGACCTGCCCCGCCCTGGTGACGAACGCGGTTCCCAGGCTGGAAGCCGAGTTCTCCACCTCCAACGCGGGTCCATCTACCGGCATGGGGGTCCACCCCCTAAGATGCCGAACCGATCCATGCATGATCAAACGAGAGCGTTCATCAGGCGCAGGCTCCGTTCCGGTACCGCTTCCAGAGTCCACGAACAGCACGAGGTCCTGATGGGCGCCACTGAGCGTCACGCAACGAATCGGCGCCTCGAACTGCACCCACTGACCAGGACGCAGGTCAGGCGCCTCGTACCAATCTGCCACGAGACCAACATGCTTGTACACGTCGCGCAGGTGTCGCAACTGGCCTTGTTCCGAGTCGGGCGCAGGTGCATCCATATCGATACCGCCAAACGGCGACGTCACCCGGAGAGCGCCAGCGCGTGGGACGCGACGAGGCTCAGGCACGAACTGTCGCAACTTGCTCTCAGACAAGTAGACGATCTCACGCAAGGGGCGCCCCGTCCGCTCGGGTGGTCAAGTGACACGCTCATACTGCCACCCCCTGCCGACACTGGTTGGAACATCTCAATGCCCGTACAGATCAAGCCAGTCGCCCTCTAAACGGCCGCATGACGTCGAGAATGAAGGGCACGCACCACACGCGGCGATGACATCGGGGGATGCCATGGATGACTGGCTTGAGCCGGGTTCGGCGCTACACCGACTCACCGAGCGAATCGACGGCATCGAGACGGGACAAGGACGCCACGAGGGCAAGCTCGACAGCTTCAGGGACGGACTTCACCGCGTCGAAGAGGACGTTGTAAGGCTCAGCGACGAGGTCGACCATGTACGCCGGGAGATCTCAGGGCTGGAGAGCGCGGTCGCCGACACACGCCAGACTCTCGACACCTTCATCGAACAGTACGGACGCGACCGAGAAGTCTCCAAGGCGCAGGCGGAGCTATCTCGCCTGACGACCGAATGGTACGCGGCCTTCTCGCAGCGCAAGCAAACTCGCGCACTGGCCCGTGGACTGGTACACACGCTCACCGCGCAGGCCGTCTACCGAAACGTGGTGAACACAGCCACCGTTCGGGCTAGCTCCGAGGAGCGGCTGCTCCTCGAACCTACGTACTGGCTCGCTCCCGCCACGATGGCGGTCGCGGCCAAGTTCCGCAACGAGGAGGAACAGGGAGAGCGTGCACGGGCACACGCATGCGCCTTGGACGCCGCTAAGGCAAACCTCTTCTTCTCGTTGACATGTTCCCGTCTCGGCGACGAGAAGGAAGCCGCTGCATGGATGGACCTCTACCTCCAGTCACTTGATCCCAATGAGCTGGGCCAGGATTTCTTGGTCGTCTTGGAAGCGATCGCCGGCAAGGAACTGGGCGCGGAGGCACTTGGATATACCCAGCAGGCCATGGCGCGATGGAGCCGAGGCGACTCGGCCCTCTCAGCCGGCGGCTACGCATCACCCAAAGCAAGTGGTGGCACCGACCTGGAGTCCCGACTCCTGAATCTACGCAGCCGCCTTACCGAGAGTCGGTACAAAGCTCTCCGCGAGACATGCGGCACCCAGTGGGAGGCCCTTCAGGACGGCTGGGAACTCTCGACTGTGGTCGACAGGACGTTGGCTCACCTTGACGAGACGTTTCCAGATGGATTCGACGAGGCCGACCCGGTCGACACATCGGTTAGAAGCGGCGTCCACGTCGAAAGCGCTCTGGAGCGTCTTATCGACCAACTCGAGCCGGACGAAGGGGCCATGCGCGAGCGGATGCGCCGCCTTGAACGCATCATCGAGTACGGAGGAGATCTTGAGGCAGCTGGCCAAGCGCACGATTCGTCACTTGCCGTTGACGCTGCGCCGGTCTCACTCATCACACTCCTCGATCAGGCTGTATTCGAACCAGACGAGGTACGACTCGGTCAGCCGGCTCGCCGCATGGCCTTGCATGCCATCTGGCCCGGCTTAGAGGAAGCCGCCCAGCGCTTCGTCATCACCTCCCGAGATCGCCTTCCGCGTCATGTCACGTTGCGCGTTGGAGCCTGGTCCTACTCCGTGCCGACAGACCCGCGGCGGATGGTGGATCCGAACCGGCTTGTCAATGACCTCACCTCGCGTATCGAGCGCCAAACTCAAGGCCAGTCGGACGCCGTGGTACGCAGATGGCCTCGACTGCTAGCCGCCCTGACAATGGGCACCCTCACCGGGGCACTGCTGACTCCATTCGTTGACGACGGGGCACGGTGGATCTTTCTTCTGCTCACGATCGGCATGTTCACTTGGGCAGGTTGGGAGATGTGGAGCGTGCCGCTCCGAAAAAGGCGTGTACGCGATCATGGAATGCGAGTGCGCCACGAAGCTGTCACGACGTTAGCCGACGCGCTACGCCAGTGTGAGGACTTCTTCGAGGATTGGCATGCCTCGCTGGACCGGCTGGATTTCCTCACCCAATGGGGCGAGACCCACAGGCAAGACTGACTGCGGAATACGATAATCCAGCCAGAGGACGGAAGGCATCCACGTGGACAGCAATAAGTTAATCGGCGGCCGTTATAGAAAAATGGGAGACAGGCCGGTCAGTGGCGCCATGGGTGATGTTTGGCCAGCCGAGGACATTAAACTGGTCCGCACTGTGGCCCTGAAATTTCTTGCGCGACAGCGCCTCCGCCATCAGGGCGCCCTCACGGAATTCACCGATTGGACGGTGAAAAGATTCGGACGAGAGGGGGTTGCCATGGCCCGGATCAGCCACCCTCACGTCGCACACATCTACGACACTGGAGAGCACGAGGGTGAGCTTTACATCGTCATGGAGTACATCCAGGGAAAATCACTAGCCACCCATTTGAAGGAGGGTCCCACCGTTACCCTTGAGCGAGCCGTGCGCTGGACACGCCAGATGTGCGAGGGCCTCCAGGCCGCGCACTCGCGCAAGGTACTGCACCATGACATCAAACCCGACAACGTCATGATCACGAATACGAGTGAAGTCAAGATCGTGGATTTCGGGCTTGCATCCTTCGCCGATGCCACCCAATCTCACACAGGTGTGGGCACCGCGCTGTACAAAGCGCCAGAGAGGTGGAATGGCAAGCCTGGAAGCACACAGAGCGACCTGTACTCCGTAGGCTGCGTCCTATACGAAATGCTGGCTGGGCGCCCACCATTTGGTACTCCTCAGGACGATCCCATGACCGTTGGTAGGATGCACCAGGACAACTCACTGGCGCCACCAAGCGCCCACCGTCCAGGCATCCCCGAGGAACTCGACCTGATCGTCGAGATTCTCTTAGCCAAGGATCCTGGATATCGTCCGCGGAGCGCGGAGGCAGTCGCCGTGGCCATGAAAGATATCCAGCAGTCCCTAGGAACTGAAGACGTGCCCGTCACAAACGGGGCAAAGGCGTCTGACGCCCAGCACAGCAATGCGTCCCATTCGGAGCGCCTTCAGGAATTTGATCGCCGCATCTTCGAGTCGGAACTCCGCTTCGGTCCGGGAAGTCAGGAAGCGTTAGCGGCACGCGTAGAACATGCGGAACTCACCGGCCAGTCAGGGGACGCGCGTGGAGCCGCAGCCTTGTACAACCGCCTCGGGCGCGACTGTCAGGACTTCTTCGGGCCGCATGACACACGAGTACTCAACGCCTTCGAAGGTGTGGCTCGCTGGATCGCGAGATCGGGCGCAAGTTGACCAGCTGACAACGGCGTTGAGGCCGAACCGGAGCCGACCCTCTCACCGAGGGAGGACCACCACAGCACCGGGCTTCCTGCATCAGACGGATACATGAGCGTGCGCAGCTACATCCGCCGTAGGCCAGGTCCCAAAAAGGATAAAAGCCTAAGCGTCTGGGCCGTGGCCGGCCTGTGCGCGGGGGTGTAGCTCTGCGGGCAGGCCTTCGGGTTCGGCGACAACACCGCCGAACAACAGCCCGCGCCGAAGGCCGCCGTCTCCGCGCCAGCGGGCGGGCAGTGACGGCCCGACGTCGGCGAAGCATCCAGTGGCGACCGCGCAATACCGCAGACGTCCTGGGTGCGGCAGCCGTTGCCCTCGCGCTCGCGGTCGCCTGGCACAGGCCGCATCGCGCCTCCTCGCGAAGGCCGCCGAGAGCTGGCCACTGCTGGTCCTGATCGGTCTGGCACTCGCCACCGGCTTGGCCTGCCTCCGGATACGACGCTCCCACCGGAACCACGCGGACAGCGAGAGGCCGGCTCGTCTGCGCATCACCTTGGCCGAGTTGGACGCAATGGACGACCAGCAGTTCGAGTATGCGCTACGCGATCTCCTCGTCCGCGACGGCTGGGCGGCCACGAAGGTGGGGCCGAGGCGGGGACCAGGCCGCGGACGTGATCGGCGTCCTGGTACCCCTCGGACGGATCGTGGTGCAGGCGAAGCACACCCGCGTCGGAGGCAAGGTCGGCTCGTCGGTGATGTACGAGGTGAAGGGCACAGCAGGGCCCGCGCACAGAGCGGACCACGCGGTCGTCGTCACCAACGGCTCCTTCACGCGCGGCGCCACGGCCTGGGGCGACCGCCACGGAGTCCACTGACCGACTGGACCAATGGGCCCACGATGGCAAGGCCCTGCACGAACTGCTCAGACTGCCCTCCCGGCGCTCCCGCCTGCCCTGGCGCCGAGCGGCATGAGACGCAGAGCCTGACCCACCAACGAGAACGGGGTGGCACAGCATGAGCTGTGCCACCCCGTTCTCAGGCAAGGGCAAGTTCTTCTGGGACGTACTGAGGGGCCACTCCGAGCAACGCATCGACTGCCGAGCGGCCTTTACCGCCGGCCTCGGGCATGAAGTGGGCGTAGTGGTCGAGGGTGATGGTCGGGCTGGAGTGGCCGAGCCATCGTGCGAGGGTGACGACGGATTCACCCGCCTCGAGGATCACGGAGGCGTAGGTGTGCCGGAGCACGTGGAAGCCGTCCTTGCGGGAGGCCTTCCAGCGCTGGCCGTTCTCCCGCACGGGGATCACGCCGGCCTTCGCGAGGGCGGGCTTCCACACCTCGTCGTTGAAGATGTTGGCGCGGATGGCGTTGCCGTAGGTCGTGGTCAGGACCAGCGGGAAGGTGCGCTTCTCCCGATCGGGTTCGGGGCCGCCCCAGGGCAGCTCGACCTCAACAGCCGGGTGTTGCAGGAAGTGTGCGCGCAGCTCGGCGGCCACCGAAGGCGGCATGTCGACGACGCGGGTCTTCCCGCCCTTGGGAAAGGTGAAGTACAGGCGGCCGTACAGGAGCTGGACCTGTCGGCGGACGCGGATGAGGCCGCGCTCGAAGTCGACGTCCGCCGACGACAGCCCGAAGACCTCCCCCTGGCGCAGCCCACAGCCGAGGGCGACGACGACGGCGATCCGGTACCGCTGGTTGATGACGTCCCGTACCCGCCGCGCGGTCTCCAGTAGCCACGCCTCCCGCTGATCCTCGGGAGCCTTGGGCCAGCGCACCGACTTGGCGCGCATCGGCTTGCGGACCAGACGCTTGTCGTCGATCGCCGTCTCGAAGACGTTCGAGAGGGTGGTCAGGATCTGTCGGGCATAGCGCGGTGCGCACTCACCTTCGAGCGTGGCGATGTAGCCGCGCAGAACGGACGCGGAGACGTCCCGCAGCGCCACTTCGCCGATGTGCGGAAGGACGTGGAGGCGCACGCGCTCGTCGACCCGCTTGACCGTGCCCGGTGCTCCACGCACGCCCGCCTGCCAGTGGTGCCTGACGTAGTCGGCGATGGTGATGGAGCCGTCGCGCGGATCGACGAACTCGCCCCGCTCACTGTCGGTACCGGCCCTGCGGAGCCACGCCTTGGCGTCCTCCAGGGTGTCGAACGACATGCCCCGGACCCCCGGGATGCCCGCAACCCGGTAGCGACTCCCCTTTCCGTACCGGGCAGTGCGCTCGCGCTTGCCGGTGACGGGGTCCTTCTTCTTGTTGATCCAGCGGTCTTCGATGTAGCCGGCCAAGTGTTTCCTTGCAGGTAGGGGTCGGGAGGGGCGGCCGGGAGGCGTCAGACGGTTGCCAAGTAGGCGGCGCGCCGCTGCGGTGCGGCGCTCACCGGGTTGAGGGCGGGGTTGGATCGGGAATCCGCCTGCTCCTGCTCCCGTATCCAGGCGTCGAGCGCATCGATCCGGTACGTCACTCGCCCGCGGGCACCCATGCGGAAACTCGGCGGACCCTGGCGCCGGTGACGCCATACGTAGAGCGTCTTGGGTGAAATACCGAGATATTCAGCCGCGTCCTGCACCCCGAGAAACGCGCGACCGATGGCCGGACGGTGACGGAATCCGACAGCGGTAACGGAGGAGGCCGGGTCGATAGAAGACAAGCGAGAATCCTTAAGGCAGACGAAGGGAATGAAAGCGCCCCGCCGCCATGGGCGGCGAAGACGTACAGGACCACGAATGGTCCGGAGAATCCCCGGTTTCGGAAACCGGGGATCGTCGGCTATATTCCGCCCACCCCGGCGGGAGCCGGGTGGATCGGCACCGTCGCCAGCAAGATCTGCGGAGGGGTTCCGAGGGCGGCAGCGATGGCGACGAGGTCGTCGATGTCGCAGCGCCGGACCGTGCGTTCGATACGTGAGAGCGCGGTGAAGGTCATGGGGCGACCGAGTGCGGTGACGCGGGCAGCGAGCTGGCGCTGGGAGTAGCCACGGGCGACGCGGGTGCGTTCGATGGCGTGGGCGGCGGCCCGTCCGGCGGGTCCGATTTCAAGGGGGCGTGGCGGCATTGCTGTGTTGTAGCTTGCGCGCCCGAGCCTTCGGAAGGCTTTCCTGTCTGCCGTGAGCGATGCCAGCAGATTTCAGGGGCGATTTCGGCGACCGGGATTTCAGGTCTACCCTGCAGCCGGAAAATCTTTCAGGAATCCTAGAACCAGCTCTGGACTTCCGGGGCAGGGGTGTGGCTGTGTTGTCCACGCACCACTGCCCCGCTGTCTGCACGCCCCCAATTCCGAAAGGCGGTCGATCCTCATCGCCCGTATCCGCACCATCAAGCCCGAGGCCTTCGCCTCCGAGTCCCTGGCGGCCGTGTCCCTGACAGCCGAGCGGACCTTCTTCGGCCTGCTCACCCAATCCGACGACAAAGGCCGCATCCGCGACCAGGCCGCCGTCATCGCCGGACAGCTGTGGTCGCTGCGCCGCGAGCACGGCCCGGTGGAGGTCGAGGACGACCTGACGCAGCTCGACGCTGCCGGCCTGATCTGCCGCTACGAGGGCGAGGACGGAAGGCAGTACCTGCACATCGTCGCCTTCGGCCGCCACCAGAAGATCAACCGCCCCAGCGCCAGCAGGATCTCGGACTGCCCGCACCACGACCTCGGCCTTCCCCGTGAGACCTCACTGCCCATGCGCGGAGCAGTCGCTGAGGCTTCCGTGAAAGGTCCGGGAGAAGACACGGAGCCCACCATGAGCCGAGACTCTGCTGGTCAGGGGCGATTCAGTGAGTCGTCAGCGCATGCTCAGGGAGGGCTCGTAAAGGCCGCGGTGAACCCTCAGCGTCCGGATCTAGGACCTAGGAACAGGGAACTAGGAACTACCCCGTTGGGGGGCGCGAGCGCCCCCGCGCCCCAGACCGTCTCGGCGAAGGACCTCGTCACCGAGTACGCCGCGGCCTGCGAACACCGTCCGCCCGCGAGCGTGCTCGGTCAACTCGGACGGGAAGCCGCGAAGCTCCTGGCCGAGGGCATCGACCCCGCCCACGTACGAGCCGGTCTGGACCGCCACCGTGCCAAGGGCCTTCACCCGAAGACCCTGGCCAGTGTCGTGCACGAGGTCATGAACGCGGGGACGCCCACGACCGCCGTCACCCACCGTCCCTGGACCAACCCCACCGACGTCGCCGCTGCCTACGGGGGTGCGCTCTGACCGCCACCACCCTGCCCACCCCCTCCGGTCAGGCCGTCCGGGCCGTGGCGGGCATCCTGGCCCGCCGGGGCATGGACCCCCTCATCGGCTCGGAGGAACCGGAGCCCACGCCCGAGCCTGTCAGCGCACTGGAACTGGCCGACGGCCGGATCCCCCCGCGATACCGGCATGCCCTCGCCGATCACCCCCAAGTCACCGCCTGGGTGGACGAGATCGCGCGTGCCGGGCGCCCCGGCCCGAGCGGTACGCGGGGCATAGCAGAGGGCCCGTCGCTCCTCATCGCTGGTCCCACGGGCACCGGCAAGACCCACCAGGCCTACGGGGCCGTCCGCGCACTGCTCGCTGCCGGCGTCCGCCTGCGCTGGGAGGCGGTCACAGCCGCCGACCTGTACGCCCGCCTGAGGCCCCGCCCCGGCCTCGACGCGGAACGTGAGCTGCACACCTTGGCCCGCTGCCCGCTGCTACTCCTGGACGACCTCGGCGCCGCCAAGGGCAGCGAGTGGACGGAGGAGCTGACCTACCGGCTGATCAACCACCGGTACGAGTACCTGCGCCCCACCCTGCTCACGACCAACCTCCCCATCCCCGAGCTCCGCACCGCCCTCGGCGACCGCGTCGCTTCCCGCCTCTCCGAAATGACCCACCGGGTCGTCCTCGACGGCGCCGACCGCCGCCGCACCTCCCCTGCCGCTTGAACGCGCCAACCCCTTGGAGCACCACCCGCTTGACCACCACCTCCCACCGCACGCAGACGGCTGAGCGGTACGCCCTGGCCGTCGCAGGCTGCGTCATCGTCGCGCTCACCGCAGCAGGATTCTGGCTCTCCTACGCCCATCTCGCCGAAGTCGCGGGGCAGCACGGTCTCAGCGCTTCCCCAGCCCGCCAGTGGGCGTGGCCCGCCACGCTCGACGCCTTCATCGTCGCCGGGGAAGTACTCATGCTCCGGGCCAGCCTCCGCCGGGAAACCGACGGGTGGGCGATCGCCCTCACCGCTGCCGGATCACTGGGCTCCATCGCCCTCAACGTCGCCGGAGTCAGCAGCACCAACGGCGTCCCGGCCCCGGCCCTCGACTACGTCGTCGCAGCCGTGCCTCCAGCAGCCGCGCTCTTCGCCTTCGGCGTCCTCATGCGGCAGATCCACCGCCATGTCGCCGCCGACGAGTCCCACCACAACCGCTGTCCGGCAGGAGAGCCCGCAGCGCATCCCGCGGACCTGGACCGTCCCCGCGCGCACCCCGCCACAGCGCAGCTCCCCTACCCAGAAGGGCCCATGGACCCTCACAGCCCTCCACGCGAGGGTGGCCGCCTCGCTCCGGCTGACGCCCTACGGGACGGATCAGGCGATGTGGCGGAAGAGGCCGATCAAGTGGCGGAAGCCCACGTCCCGCCGAAGAAGCGCACCGGTCGCAAGCCCGCCGCCACCGACGACGAACTCCGCGCCATCGCCCGCACCGCCCCGCTCGGACGCGATGGACGCGCGTCAAGCCGCCACATCGAGACGGCTGTCCGCGCACGTGGCCTCTCCATCGGCAGGGACCGCCGGGACAAGATCACCCAGCAGGTCCAGGTCGAACTCGACAGCGGCAGGGCGGACGCCGCGTGAGCCCCGTCCGAAGTCAGGCTGCCCACCCGCGCATCCGTCGCGGGGCGAGCTGACGTTCGTACGCCCCATCCCCACAGCACCGAAGCCGTTCCAGCCCGACCAACAGGAGACACGCTCTTGCACGACGCCTCCACAACCACGAGTCCCCACGACCACCAGCAGGCGGCCCCTACCCAAGCCCGAGACGGAGCAAGTTATCCCTTTGGACACTCCACCACCGGCGGAGTGTCCAAAGGACTCACCGCCCCAGGGGGACGGAGCATCGTCCGGCGCCGGGGGACGCCTGACGAGGAGGCCGCGACCGCGGGACGGACGCAGCCGGGGGAAGAGCAACAGTCTCCGTGCGAAGCCACGTACGCCTCCGCTACCCCTCCAGAGCCCCGTATACGACGCCGTACCCACAAGCACGGCCAGCGCTCCAAAGTGTGCAGCGTCCGTGTGAACGACGACGAGCACGCGCTCGTCGCGACCGCCGCGAAGGCCGTCGGCGTCACCGTCGCCGGCTTCTTCGCCAAAGCCGCCCTCAGGGCTGCCCTCGACCCGCACACCAGCGCCGCGGCCATCGCCGGGCGTCGTGAGACCGTCACCGAGCTGTTCGCTGCCCGCAGGCACCTCGGTCAGATCGGCAACAACCTGAACCAGCTGACCCGCGCCGTCAACTCCGGCGGCCAACCAACTGACAGTCAACTCGATGCCGTGCTCGTTGCGGTCCGCCGAGCATCCGCCCGCGTCCAGGACGCCACCGACCGACTTCTCGAAGACGGCTAGGACCTGCCCCACCGTGGTC
Organism: Streptomyces sp. NPDC006309; assembly: GCF_040613095.1. Lineage (NCBI taxonomy): Bacteria > Bacillati > Actinomycetota > Actinomycetes > Kitasatosporales > Streptomycetaceae > Streptomyces > Streptomyces sp. NPDC006309. The sequence continues at coordinate 112,033 of NZ_JBEXRO010000002.1, forward strand.
CCCGAGATCCGCCGTGTGCGTGTTGTCCCAATGCGCGCGGTCCGCGTCAGCGCTCCAGGACGACGCCGAGGTGTTCTTGCACCGGCTCGAACAGGGGGTACGGGATGTACTCAGAGATCTCGATGTGGGCCACCCACGCGAGTTCGGCCAGCTCGTCGGTGTCCACGACTCGCGCGTGGCCGCCGGCTACCTCGCAGGCGGTGTACGACATCAAGCGGCCGGTGTCAGGGTGGACCCGTTCCCCCAGCAGCTTCAGCGCCTTCACGGCGAGGCCGGTCTCCTCCAGCGTCTCGCGTACGGCGGCCTCCTCCCGGGCTTCGCCCGGCTCGACCGCACCGGCGGGGAACTGCCAGGACAGCCGCCCCTCGCTGATCCGGCGCCGCACCATCAGAACGCGGCCCTCGTGCACCACGACGGCCGCTGCGATGGCCGGTCGCCCCTCAGCGTTCTGCTGCTCCACGTTGCTCCTCCAGGTCGGGTGGGCTGGCTGCCCCGAAGGGCGATGCCGACACGTTCACTGCGGCTCGGCCCCGGCATGGAGGAGCGGGGCCAGCAGATCGACCGCTTCCTCCCACGGGAAGCGGTCGGCCCCGCCACCGGACTTCGGACGGTGTGGCTCGTAGCTGCCGATCAGAACGCCCATCTCCCGGAGCTCGTCAATGCTGCGCCGGTAGGCCCGGTGGGCGGCGAGCGCGGTGTTCACGTAGGGCAGCAGGACCGTGGGGACGCCCATGCCGGGGGCTTCGCAGAGAATGCCGAGGGCCAGGTTGTCGGCGAAGCCGGCGGCCCACTTGTTGACCGTGTTGAACGTGGCTGGCGCGACCGCGATGGCATCGGCCCGCGGGTACGTCCGCGCCTCGCCGGGCTCACGCCAGGCGGACCGGACCGGGTACCCGGTCTGCTCCTCGATCGCCCAGGCGTCGAGGAACTCGAGACCCTGCGGGGTGGCGATGACCCCGACCTCCCAGCCCCGTTCCTGCGCTGCGGTGATCAGTCTGCCGACGTCGCCAGCGATCCCGGCGGCGCACACGACGACGTACAGGAAGGGCTTGGACTGCGGCTCGGTCACGCGGGTACTCCCAGTCGGCGGCTGAAGTGGTGGAGCTCCGGCAGGGTACGACGGCGGTCCCGCGCGGCCATGTCGGCGACCAGCTCGCGGACGGCGGGACGTCGTACGTCCTGGGCGGCGCAGGTCTCGGCGATCCGCAGGGCCTGGTAGCCGTCTGCCAGGCGGCCCTGCTGGGCGTAGGCGCGGGCGGCCTCGATCCAGAGTGCGGCACGGCGCTCGGGGACCGGGATGTGGCAGTGCATGAGCGGGCGGGCCGCGTCGAGGGCGATGCCCGCGTCGCCGAAGGAGACCGCCGCGCTGATCCGGTGCAGGGTGACGTTCGTCGGGCTGAAGTTGGCCCAGGCGTCCGGCCGGTCCAGAGCGACGTACCGGGCCACCTCCTCCGCTTCGGCAAGGAACTCCCCGGTGGCGGCACGGTCGGCCGCGCGGCTCGCGGCCGTGGCTCCGCGCAGCAGGAGCAGCCCGAGGACGGCGAGGTGGTGCGGGGAGCGACGGTCGTACGAGCCGGTGAGCTGGGAAGCCGTGTGCCGGATCAGCGTGACTGCCTGGCCGGGGTGCTTTTCGCGGACGAGGGCGTGCGCGTGGAGCCGGATGCTGGCGGCGAGGACGAGGGGGTCGCCGAAGCGTTCGGCCTCCGCCATGGCGCGGCCGACGGCGAGCCAGGCGGTTCCGGCGTCTCCCTGTTTGAGGAAGAGGCTGGCGGAGGTCTGGTAGGCCGTGGCGAGGAAGCGGGAAATTTCTTCGGGCCGGGACGAGCTGCCGAGCGCATGGCGCAGGTCCGTGATCAGGCCGGGAAGCGTGCGCTCCAGCTCCGCGTAGTCGCACGTGGTCAGCAGCCTGCGGATGGCCGTGGCACGTAGGCGGAGCCGGTCCGTGGAGGCTGGCTCCGTTGTCGGGGCTGCGAGCATGCCGGGCAGGAGTGCCTGGACCAGCGCCGGGTGCGCGACGGGCACGGGTACGGCCAGCGCGGTGACGCCGGCGGCGAGGAAGGTACGGCGGCGCATGTCGTCTGTCTCCGGATCGGGGGACTCGGCTACCCGGGCGGCCTCAGCGAGCCCGAGGTGGGCCGGCGGGATCCGCAGCACCCGGGCGACGTCGCGGAGGATCCGGATGTCGTCGGTTCCGCGGCCGCCCTCCAGGCGGCTGATCTTCGACTGGTGGTAACCCAGTTCGGCGGCCACGTCCGCTTGTGAGCGGCTCTGTAAGACCCTTGCCCGGCGGATCAGCGCACCGATGCGGTGTGCCTCGCCCTGTGTGTCGGCCATCTGCGCCACGGCCCCTTCTGCCGAGACCGATCCTGCCTGGTCAACCGAGCCTACCGGTAGGGAAATTGCCCGCCATGCAGAAGCTGCATGAGCGATGCACGACCTGCGTGCTGCGTCGCGGGCGGCACCCTCGGCCCGCTTGCCTGGTGGAACCGCACCCATCCAGGAGGCCGCCCATGGAAGTGCACGAGGTCACCCTGCCGGTGACGGGTACGCCGGAAGGCGCCGCCCGCGCGCGGCGCACGCTGATGGACGAGGTCAGTGGCTGGCGCCGGAGCGCGGTCACCGACGACCTACACGGAGCGGAGACGGTGGCGGGCGAGCTCCTGGCCAACGCCGTCCGGCACGGAGGCGCCGGGACCGCATCCATCACTGCTCGCCTGCGCGGCGACCGGCTGCGTTTCGAGGTCCGCGACCAGAGCTCGGCCGTCCCTCGGAAGCGCGCCGTCCGCCCGGACGCAGAGCACGGCAGGGGTCTGTTGATCGTTGCCGCCCTCGCCGACGAGCACGCCGTCGAAGAGGGCTCCTCGGGCAAGTCCTGCTGGGCCGAGTTCGACCTCGCCGCCCGCCCGGCCCACCGCACGACCTCCACCTTCCCCCAACCTCTCGACTGAAGGAGTTGACCGTGGCACTCACCCGAGCTTCGGTCTCGAACGCCGAAGTGATCGCCGTACGCCCTGGCAACGCGCTCGCCGGCTCCGTCACCGTCGACGGCTCCAAGAACGCCGCCCTTCCCCTGCTGGCGACCGCGGCGGCCGTACGTCGGAACGTCCAGCTGGAGAACGTTCCGGCCAGCGCCGACGTCCAGGCGATGACGGCCCTCCTCCAGGGGACCGGCTGGCACGTGGTGCAGGCGGTCGGGCGGCCGGACACCCTGCTCGTCATGGCACCCGAGCGCCCGCCTGCCGTTCCCGACCTGAGCCGCGCCTCGACCATTCGGGCCTCGTACTACCTGGTGCCCGCCCTCCTCGCCTTACGGGGCAGCGCCCGGCTTCCCTGGCCCGGCGGCTGCCGGATCGGGCAGCGCGGGATGGAACTGCACTTCAAGGTGTACGAGGCGTTCGGGGACCACGTCACCGTCCAAGACGCCGGGTACGCGGTCGAGGCCAGCGGGCAGGGCAGCGGCGGCACGGTCTCGCACGCGCTGCCCTTCCGGTCGCGCGGCGCGACGATCGGCGCCGTGCTGCGGGCGGTCGTCGCCGACCGGGCGTTGCGCCTGGGACGCCCGAACCTCTCGCCGGAGGTCCTGGCCGTGCTCGACGCGCTGCGCTCGGTGGGTTGGCAGGCCAAGGTGAATGACCGGGTCCTCGCCCTCGATCCGGCATCCACGCCCACCGACGAAATTCCGGCCTGGCTCGTGCCGGGCGACAAGATCGAGGCGGGAACGCTCGCCTGTGCCGTCGCCGCCACCGGCGGCAAGGCCCGGATCGACGGCATCCACGGCCGGGACCTCGTGCCGTTCCAGGCGACGCTCCAGCGGCTGGGCGTCCCCACCTCGGTCCGGGGCGAAACGCTCCTCGTCGACGGCAGCAACACCAGCCCGACGGGCCGGACGCTGCGGGCCATCGCCACCCTCGCTCCCGGGGGCCTGGACGCGGACTTCGAGCCGCCGCTGATGGCTCTGGCCCTGGGCCGGCCCGGCACCCACCTGTTCGCCGACTCGATCAACCCCGGCCGCCACGGCAACCTCCTGCCCCAGCTGGCGAGGCTCGGAGCCGACATCGAGGAGATCTCACCCACCGAGTGCCGCCTGACCGGTCCCCAGCGCCTCACCGGAGCCGGTGTCGAAGCGACGGACATCCGCACCGGCTCCGCCCTCATGGTGGCGGCCCTGACCGCCCGCGGGATCACGACCCTCGGCGGAGTCGCCCAGCTGCGCCGGGGCCACGCCGACCTGCCCGGCAAGCTCCTCCAGCTCGGCGCCGACATCTGCGAGGTCGCCCCGTGACCGCGAGCCGAACGATCCAACGGATCCTGGCCACCACGGACGTCCACTCCGCCCTCGGCGCCGGCGCTTCCTTCCTCGGCCACCTCCACGAGGCACGGTCGAACAGCCTGCTCGTGGACTGCGGCGACTTCTTCGAAGGCACCGGCTACTACCGACTCGGCCAGGGAGAGCTCGAACGGGACGTCCTGCTCGGCCTGTACGACGTCATCGTCCCCGGAAACCACGGCTGGGCGCACTACTTCGAGCCCGCCCTCCACAAGCGGACCGTCTGCGCGAACGCAGTCGACGACTCGACCGGCAACCCTCTGTTCCGGCGGCTGCACGTCGTGGAGATCGGAGGCCGGCGTACGGCCGTCACCGGGGTGATCGGGCTCCAGGCGTTCGACTCGATCCCGGTCGCCCAACGGCTGGGACAGCGGGCCGTCGAGCCGGTGAAGGCCCTGCGCGAGCTGATGCTGGCGCACCACCACGAGGTCGAATCCTGGGTGCTCCTCAGCCACTCGGGCTTCGAGGAGGACCTCGGGCTCGCCGAAGCCTGTCCCTTCCTGGACGTGATCTTCTCGGGCCACTGCCACAGCGACCACACGGGCCCCACCCACATCGGCAGCACCCTCATCCTCAAGGGCCGCGAGCTCGGCATCGGCTACGCCGTCGCGACGTACACCCCCGACCGCTGGGTCGGCCGGACCGCCCTCTTCTCCGACAGGGCGAACACCACCCCATCTGTCCTGCCGCCCGAGCTGGCCTCCGTACGGGACCGGATCGCGGTGTTCGACGCACAGCTGGCCGAGCCGCTGGGCCGGATCGCGGAACCGTACCGGAACGAGCAGCTCGATCGCCGGGCCCTGGCCCAAAACCTGGCCGACCGCCTCCGAAGCGGCCTGGGCAGGGACGCCGTCGTCCTGAACGAGACCGCCCTCCGCACCACGGTCCTGGGCGAGATCCTGACCACAGGCGATCTGCTGGCCATCGAGCCGTTCGCGAACTCCCTGGTCGAGGCCTGCATCGCACCGGCTCACCGCCACGACACCGAAGCCCTCCTCAGCCACCTCACCGAGCGGGTCGGGCCGCTCGTCACCTCTCCCGACCCGCTTCCGTCCGGGCTGACGAACGTGCTGACCACTGACTACCTGGCCAACAGCTGCCTGGGCGGCCGGACCCGTCCCGCCGGCCTCAGCCTGGGCTCCGCGATCCGAAGCACCCTGACGAACGGAGACGACCAGTGATCCTGACCGGTCCGGAGATCATCTCCGCCTCGCGCGACGGGCGGCTGCGCATCGACCCCTTCTCCTCCGCCCAGGTCAACCCGAACAGCTACAACGTCCGCCTCGGGCCCACCCTGCTGACCTACACCGACGACGTCCTCGACTCCCACCGCCCCAACCGCACCCACCGCATCCAGGTCGGCGAGGACGGCCACACCCTGCAGCCGGGCGAGCTGTACCTCGGACACACCATGGAGGAAGTGGGCTCGGACCGCTTCGTCCCGCTGCTCTTCGGCCGCTCCTCCGTCGGCCGGCTCGGACTCTTCGTCGAGATCACCGCGCCCATCGGCGACATCGGCTTCCACGGGCAGTGGACGCTGATGCTCACCCCCACCCGCCCCGTCCGCGTCTACGCCGGGATGAAGATCGGGCAGATCATGTTCTTCGTCTCCGAGGGCGCCATCGACCTGTACTCGGGCAAGTACCAGGCCTCCGCCGGGCCGCAGCCCTCCGCCTACTGGCGGGACCTCGACCCCTCGGTGGTGACGTCGTGATCCTGACCGGACCGGCCATCGCCGCCGCCCGCGACGCGGGTCACATCACCATCGACCCGTACGAGCCCGACCGCCTCTCCCCCAACGCCTACGACTGGCGCCTCGGCAGCACCCTCCGCATCTGCCAGGGCGACTTGGATGCCGCCGCCCCCACCGCCTTCCGCGAAGTCGCCCTCCCCGACGACGGCTACGTTCTCGAACCCGGCAACCTCTACCTCGGCCACACCCTGGAGCGGACCGGATCCGAGACCTACGCCCAACTCCTCAACGGCGACCGGACCACCGGCTGCCTCGGTATCTGGGTCCACGTCTCCGCGCCCCTCGGCCACCAGGGCCACGCCATCCGCTGGACCCTGGAGATCAGGGCCACCCGCCCCGTGCGCGTCCGCCCCGGCATGACGTTCGGCAAGCTCGTCTTCCTCCGCACCCACGGCACGCCGGCCAGCTACCAGCAGCACGGTCTCAAGTACCGCACCAGCGAAGGCATCGAGACCTCGCGCCTCTACGAGGAGAACCCCGGAGGCCGCCGGTGAACCGCCTCGTCGCCACGGCCCTCGACCTCGACTACCCAAGCCCCGGCGGCAGCGTCGAGCTCTTCCTCGACCTCTACACCGGCGAGCAGCCCGCCGTCCCCGCCCGCGCCTTCATGCTCGCCCCCGACGGCCCCCGCCCCCGGACGCCCGCCGGCCTCGACCTCCTCCACGCCACCGGGAAGTGCATCGGCGGCGACCGCTTCAACCGGTACGTCACCGACCTCCGTCACGCCCTCACAGCCGCCGTCGATCCGCGGCAGATCAGCGTGCTGCACCTCCACCACCTGGCCTTCGGCGCCACCCCGGCCCTCCTGCGCGCCTTCCCCCGCCACCCCCGCATCGCGTTCGTCCACGGCACCGACCTCCTGTACGCCGAGAACCACAGCACCCAGCTCCGCGTCCTGCGCGAGGCGGCGAACGCAGCCGACGCGATCGTCGTCCCCACCAACGCCATGGCCGACCGGCTGCTCAAGCTCGCCCCCAAGACCGACAGGCACAAGATCGAGAAGATCCCGTGGGGCGTCCCCGACAAGCTCTTGACCGCTCCCCCGCCCCGACCCGCACGACGCCGCACCAGTCACCTGCGCGTCCTCTTCGCAGGCCGCGTCAGCTCCGAGAAGGGCCTCGAACCCCTCCTCCAAGCCGTCGCCGCCACGCCCTCCATCGAACTGAGCGTCGCCGCACCCCGGTCCCAGTTCCAGGACCTCGTACCGGTCATCCGCCAGCACGGTGTTCACGTCCGCTACCTCGGCTGGTTCCGCCGGCAGCAGCTGTGGAAGGTCTTCGCCGACCACGATGTCCTGGCCGTGCCCTCCACCACCCTGGAGGCCATGGGCCTCGTCGCCCTCGAAGCCCAGGCCTGCGGCCTCCCCGTCCTCTACCAACCCGTCCCCGGCCTCACCGAGGCCCTCGCCGGCACCGGCATGGCCACCGACTTCACCACCCCGGCCACCGCGGCCCACGACCTCAACCGCCTCCGCACCACACCGGGCCTGCTCGAGCTGCTCCGCGCAGCCGGCCGCACCAACGCCGCCCGTTTCCCCCTCAGCGCCACCGCCTCGGCCATCACCAACCTGGGCCGACGGCTCACCTGACTCCACCCGTGGCGCAGTCAGGCCGACCCCGGACACGTCACTAGGCTGGCCAGCGGACCACCCGCGGCCGTACGACGATCGGGAGACCATGACGACCCCCTCCACCGCCCGTATCGACGACCTCCTCCAGACCGGCGTGCGCGAGGAGGTCTACCCCGGCGCGGTGTGGGCGGTCGGGGACGCCGACGGCATCCGCGCGAGCGGAGCCGTCGGCCTCCTCGACCCCGACCGGCCCGACGACCCGATGCGGCTGGACACCGTCTTCGACGTGGCCAGCCTCACCAAGATCCTCGCCGTCTGGTCCACGATCGGCACGCTCGCCGAAGAGGGCAAGCTCGACCTCCACGCCCCTCTGGGCACCTTCTGGTACGAGGTCGCCGGCCACCCCCTGGCCCGGGCCACGGCCCACCACCTCCTGACCCACACCGCAGGCCTGCCCCTCCGCGCCAACCTGAAGAACCTCTACGGCACCGACCCCCAGGACATCCGCGACGGCGTCCTCCACGAAGCCCTCCACCGCCCGCCGGGCGAGGCCGTCGAGTACACCGACCGGGCCGCCCTGATCCTCGGCTACCTCGCCGAGCACCTGTCGGGCCAGCCCCTGGACCGGCTCGCCACCGCTCGCGTCTGGCACCCCCTGGGCATGGCCCACACCCGCTTCGGCCCCCTCCCCGCCGCCGAGGCGGCCCGCTGCGCCCCCACCGAGTACGACGAGTCCACCGGCACCCACCTCAAGGGCACCGCCCACGACTTCTCCGCCCGCCTCCTCGGCGGCATCTGCGGCATCGCCGGCACCTTCTCCGTCCTCGACGACCTCGCCCTCTTCCTCCGCCACATGCTCGCCCCCGCCCAGGCCGCCTTCGGTCCGACCTGGATCAAGGACTCCCTTCGCATCCACACAGGCGCCCTCACCCCCGCCCGCGGCCTCTTCTGGCACCCCGCCCCCGGCACCGACCCCGCCGAGGACGTCTGGGTCCACTACGGCTTCACCGGCACGGGCATGTGGATCAGCCCCACCCAGGGCCGCTGGGCCGTCCTCCTCACCAACAAGCTGCGCTACAACCGCGACCGCGAACCCCTGACGCAGATCCGCAACGCCTTCCGTCTCGCCGCATTCACGATGGCTGTTCCGAGGCTCCGAGCCTGACTGCAACGGCGTGCGCATGGACGGCAGGTCGAGCAGTCCCGCCATAAGGCCGCAAGCTCCACGGCTCTCACCTGAGCGGCCATTGGGACGCAAAGCGGCTCGAGCGCGTTACCGCATCCGACCGGCCAGCAGTTATGCGCAGCTTCCTCCTCCTGGGCGACCCACGCTGCAGTCAGCTATCGGGGAAACACCGGCTCGGAGGCCACAGGAAGGTCCTGCTGCGGCACCAGGTAGCCGATCGCCATCCACGTGGTGTCGCCGCTGAGTGTGCAGGGCCTACGCAGGCGTCAGCTCGCCGAGGGCCTCTTGTAGGGATTCGCTCCTGAGAGGGGTGGCCGCAACCAGCTTCTGCAGGTCCTCGCCGGTCAAGTACCTGTAGCTCTGCGGTGGATGGAACGGGCCGGAGGCCCTGAGAGCCGCAAGAGGAACCGGCACCTCGAAGGTAACCGGCTCCTCCAGTGAGAGCCCACTGGCCCGGTTCGCTCCGCTCATGTAGTCGTCGTACTCGCGACGGCTGATGCCGGTGCTCCTGCGACTGGCGGTCCAGACCTCACGCGGGCTGGCCACCTGCACCGAGGCGATCCTCGCCATGCCGACGATGGCCATGGTCGGCGCGGTCGCGTAGAGGAGTACGGGCGTCCCGGGAGGAGCAGCGACGCGTTGACGGCGTACCTCCACCGTCTTGGTGCCGGCCAGGATCGCCGACGCGAACCTCGGGTGGACGGACAACAGCATCGCGCGCTCCGGACCGCTCACGTCTTTCGGTGCCCCTCTTCGTAGACGGCCTGGAACAGGGCGTTGTCGATCTTCGACAGCGACATCAGCGACAACCCTAGCCCCAGCCCGTTCGCCAGCGCGGCCAATCGCGAATGCGTCACCTGTACGGGAAACAGCTCCGTGTCCGAGAACCTCAGCGCCATGACCCGGCCCGACGCATCGGCTGCCGCACGCACTTCGGAACGACCATATACGCCCAGGTGTTCGAATCGCGAGAAGAGGGCATCGGGGTCGCCGATGACCACCTCATCGAGCCGCGAGCAACCGATCACCATCTTGCCCTGCTGGCCCGCGGACCCCTCGCTGACGTACCAAAGGATCCGAGCCGGGACGCTCTCCCCCCGATGGCCGGCTGACCGGTAGTACACGTGCTCGCGACTGATGCCGAGTACGTCGTCGCGCGGTACGAGCATGGCCGGAACGTCGAACAGCTCTGTGGACCAGCGCGGCTTGACGGGTGCGATGAAGGACGGCAGGGCCGAGTCGACCAGCTTCGCCGGCCACCACACCCTCTCGGCGATGCTCGCGATCTCCGCTGGCGCACGGGCGTCCAGGACAGGCGTCACGGCGCCGACCCGCCCCGCGATCTGCCTGGCGGCCCCGGAGACCGCCTCCGCCGACCCGCACACGTCTACGAGGAACGCGGTGAAGCCGTTCTCGTCCTCGATGAAGCCGTCGGGGCCGGCAGCGGCCACAGCCGCCCTCGAGGTGCCAGCGTCGGTGATCCGCACGACCTGGGCGCCCCGGTCCCGCCCGAGCCTCTTCAGAATGAAGAGCAACTGGCGGGCGAGCGTCTCTTCCAACCCGTGCAATGCGGTCCTCAGGAGCGGAACGTTCAGGGTCCGGCCGTCGAGCGCCCACGCGTAGAGGGCGACCGGGCGCCCTTCCCCGTCCCGGAGGAGTTCCCTGCGCCACAACACGCCGTCCTGGGCAAGGCTGGTCAACCGCTCAGCCAAGCCGACTCCACCGTCACCACCGGCCTGGTCGAAGAAGGCGACGAGGCCTTCTTCGCTTCCGGGCTCGACCTCGGCGGCGGAGAAGGCCGTTCCCATGAGGTCGGCGGGGCGGTACATCTGAGCCTGGCGGAGTTCGTCCACATGGAGCGTCACGGCCTCGGGCGACACCACCCTGACGCGCGCCACCTCCCAGGCGATGTCGGCCAGCGCCGCCAGGTCGGAATCTCGGGTCACCAGTACCTGCAGACCGGCGCAAGACGTCTCGGCCACGTAGCGCAGCCGCGCGCGCAGACCAGCATCGATCACGACACCGGTCCCTTCCTTGCCCACCGCTGCGGTCAACTCCTGTTGGCGGCTGGCCACCGCACTGGTGTCGGGCGCCAGGGAGCGGAGCCTGGACAGGCCGGCACGTTGGTGGTTCCGCTCCTCCCGGTCCTCCACCGCTTGGACATGAAGGAGGAGCTGTGGCGTGTAGGCGAGCTCGACCAGGTCTGCGAGCCATCCGGCCTCGAGGGCCCTCGACTCCTCGACCGCGCGATCGGCCCCCGTGCCTCGAAGCCCGGAGAAGACCGTGTGGTCTACGGTCACGACCAACAAGGCGTCGCTCTGCGCTTCGGTGAACAAGTCGTCGTGACCGTGGTCGAGCCACCAGGTGTCGAGGGTCTCCTTGTCACTACCCCGCCCGAGGCCCTCGCCCTTCGGTACGAAGCCCAGGCCGCTCCAGGTGTCGCTGAGCCCGTAGTCACGGCGGCACCTGGCCCTGATCCCGAGCCGGTGGCTTTGGCTGCGTCGCAGTTCTGCGATCAGGAGCCTCGCGATCCCCTTGCCCCGGTGCTCCTCCGGCACGCAAAGGTGCACGAGGCGAACGTGCTGGCTGCGCTTGGGCAGTCCGAAGAGCGCGTATCCGACCAGCTCACCGTGGTCCAATGCAACGAGCAAACCACCGTCGTCGGCGTACTTCCGATAGGCGGGCGGCGTGAGCAGACCGAGCCGCTTCGTGTAGCGGTTGCCCAGGGCGATGGCCGCGCCGAGCATCTCCGACTGCTCTCCGGTCACCGGCAGCACTTCGATCACCGTGTTCCCCCTTCACTTCCGTGAGTACCGGATCGATCACTCCCAGCGCATAGTGTCGAACCATGAGGAAGCGGGCCACCGTTTGGTCAAATTCAGCTGCATTGGCTCGAAATGACAGACCGAGAGCAGCGGTGCTGCGGTCGCCACCCCGACCATGCACGGGAGCGCAGCCTGCAGGGTTACCGAATGAATGCTGAGCAGTTGTCCGGAGGTGGAGACCAAGGAAAGTCGTAGGGATGTGCCGACGCCGCGGGACGCCAACGTCCGGAAGGTGATGGTTGCCCAACGCAAGCGGGACACGGTGCCGGAGCTCGCGCTGCGGCGTGCCCTTCATGCGTTGGGCTTCCGCTACCGCGTGGACCTACCGATCCCGGGAAAGCCACGTCGGCGTGCTGACGTCACCTTCACACGCTGGCGCACCGCGGTGTTCGTCCAGGGCTGCTTCTGGCACGCTTGCCCGACGCACCAGCACGCTCCGAAGCACAACTCGGAATGGTGGCGCCGGAAGTTCGGAACCAACGTCCGCCGGGACGAGGAGACCGACGCGCACCTCGCGCTGCTGGGGTGGCTGTCGCTCCGCATCTGGGAGCACGAGAGCGTGGACGGCGCCGTTCGACGCGTGACGGCAGCCCTCGCCACTCGGGGCCATCCCCTCGCCCTGCGGCTGGACGCCCAGCACCTCGACACGTGACTCCGGGTTGGAACGCACCGCCACGGTCGACGGTGGCGTTACCCCTGTCAGGACGGCGGAACTCCCGCTGAGGACCCCGGTGCGTCTGCCGCTGACGGGTGCACGTACCTGCCCTCGCTGAACGGGGTGAACCAGGTCCGAACGACATGGGCACCACCCCGAGGGTGGAGCCGACCGCACTCTCATCGGTGCCGTCCATCGAATCGTCGTACAGCCGCTCGTGGTCCATGTCCTCATAATCGTTGTCGGCGAAGGCCGCGGGGGTAGCCATAACGCCCTTGCCAAAGAGTCCGAACAACTCCAGGCGCGTGCTTGCTTGACGCGGCAGCAGTCTCAGGGCCAGCTCTTCGGGGATGCAACTCAGTTGCCCGGGGTTCCCGGCTGTGAAGCGGATGGTCATGACGATCACTGTGGCCAAGAAGCGGCGGCCGAATCGGCTGTCGTACTGGAGGACGTACCGTTCGGGGGTCCTCCAGGTGCCACTGCGGGGCCGTCTCACTCCCGACGGCGCTCTCCTCCCCTTCCACGGTGGGCACGTCATCGAGCACTCGTCGATTAGGACGTCGGTGGCATCGATCTGCCGGCCTTCGACAACGGCATCGCGCAGATCGTCCGGCGGTCGGAGATAGAGTCGACGCCCCGGGTGAAACAGATCGAGGAGCGGCATGTGAACGAGAACTCGTCAGCACGCTCGGACGCGGGTGGTAGCGCCGGAGCTGGCGGATTTGACTTCCAGGACCGCGTCGCTGCATGGTTCGCCGTCGCCATCCTCGCCAGCGAGGCCGCAGCACCGGTGCAGGGCCTGTGGACCGGCGCGGTCGAGCAGGTCGCGTGCGAGACAGGCGAGCCTGTCGACGACTGCAGGGTACACACCACGGATGGCGTCACCCTGGCGCTCCAAGCCAAACGATCAATCACCTTGGGCACTGCGGAATCCAGTGAACTAGCCAAGACCGTAAAACAGTTCGTCGCTCAGCACCTGCTACCTGAGCACGATGATGACCGGCTCGTCCTCGTGACGACCTCAGAGGCTTCCGGGGCAGTCAGGAACGACCTTGAACAGGTTCTGCAGCGACTGAGGAACAGCCCGGTCGGATCCGACATCGCCGCGCTCCAGCTCAACGCAAAACAGGTGACCGCGTACAAGACGTTCACTGCTCATGCGGCAAGGGAGTGGGATCAGCAGCGCGACACAGCGCCTTCTGCTTCTGAGCTTGAAGGCTTCCTGAGGCAGTGCTACGTGTGGACTCTCGATGTGGAGGTGGGGGGCGCTGCTGAAGTAGGAGTTCTCGACCGGCTTCGCACATCTGTGATCGCCGAGGCCGGGCAGGCAACCGCCGCATGGAATGTCTTGCTCAGCACCTGCAGGCAGTTGGCCATCAACCATGGGGAAGCAGGATTGGAGCAGCTACAGGAGTCACTCATCGTGAGTGGGGTTGCTCTCGCAACACTTCTGAACTTCACGCGGGACGTGGCCCGGCTCACGCACCTCACCGACGAGAGTATCGAGCAGCTGGCCAGTGGGCTTACCTCGGTCCCCACGCCACAAGGAGCCGTGACGATCAGCCGCAGCTCGGCCTCGGGGCTAGTCGAACGGTCCTTGGCGGAGTCTTTCCTCGTTGTGGGTGGCCCCGGCACGGGCAAGACTGTCATCCTCCACAAGATTGCATCGACGGCGCGTGACGCTCAGCGCCCCGTGCTCTTCCTCCAGGTGGGCAGCCTTGCAGCGACCAGCGCGGGAAACCTGCAGTCCGAGTTGGGACTTCAACACCCGCTCCTCGAGGTCCTGGCCCAGTGGTCCCCCGGTGAGGCTGGGCTGCTTGTCATCGACGCTCTCGACGCGGCGCGGACCGATGCATCCTCCGGGCTCTGGAGGTCGACCATCACGAACGTGGGCCGTCGGCTGCCTCACTGGCGGGTCGTTGCTTCGATCCGCACCTGGGACCTTTCCCACTCTCCTCAGCTGCGCACTGCCTTCCCTGCAGGTCCAGTTGATGTGGATGATTTGGACGACGAGGAAGTCGCACAGGTCAGCAGCGCCTTTCCTGAACTCGGAGACCTGATTGACGGCTCCAACGACGACCAGCGGCACCTTCTTCGGAACCCCTTCAATCTGCGTCTGGCCGCCGAACTGCTCCAGGACGGGGTATCTCCTGCCGGGCTCGCTGGCGTTGGCAGCCGCCTCGATCTCTTGAACCGCTACTGGCAAAGCCGAATCAGCGAGGGCCAGGACGGAAGCGCCCGCGAGGCCCTGCTCGCAAAGCTGTGCGCAAACGCGGTACGCGAACGGCGCTTGACTGTACCGGCCCAACAGATCCTGTCCGGCAACACCGCTGCAGCCACCGTCCTCCAATCGCTGCTGTCTCGGTCAGTCCTCGCCTCTGCGCCCAGCATCGCGGGCGGATCCAGTCGGGGGCCCCTGCAGTTCGCGCACCACGTGCTCTTCGACTACGCGGTCGCACTGGTGTACTTCGAAGCATTCAGTGGAGGCCTGCACGAGTGCCTACAGGAAGACCCGGATCTCCTCCTGTTCGCCCGTCCCAGCATCGACATGTACCTGGACATGGCCTGGAACCAGGGGCCAGCAGTGTTCTCTGAGCTGGTCCTGAAGCTCGCCGATCCGGGAACAAGCCCGATGGCCATGACCGCCGCCGCCGAGGTCATGGCCCGCAACACGCGAAGCCCTGCGGACCTCGAGCCCCTACTCGAAGCTACGTCGAACGCCATCCCCGCAGCGCAGCGCCTCCTACAGGCAGCGGCCATCGCTGTCTCCATCAGAATCGCCAACCCGACGCTTCCCGGCACAGGGGTATGGGCGGCAATCGCCGAACGGCTCTCGCGCTATCCCGCGGCCGCCCTGCAGGCACTGGGAGACCTGGTCCTAAACCTCGCTCCGCATTACCAAGCCCTGGGGCCCGAGCATCAGCCGGCGTGCGGCCTCGCCTCACGCCGGCTGCTGGAACATCTGTGGGCCCGGCCACCCGTGTCTGGGGCACGACTGGCAATCACCGCCGTCACCCAGACCGCAGCAAGCGACCCCGCGGCAACGGAGGCTCTGCTTCGCCGGGCCATCGACCCGGGACAACTCGCCGAACGCGGCTACCACGACCTATTCGCCCTGACAGACAGCATCGAGCGGCTGATCGATCACGTGCCCGGAGTTGTCGAGGACCTGTATGTGGCAGTGCTGAGCCACAAGGAGACGTCATCCGAAGCCACACGTATGGGCTCGGGAGCTGTCCTCACCCTGCAATCCACCCGCCAACAGGACTTCGACTCATCCAAGTACAGCCTGGTCCAAAGCTTCCCGGACGTACTGCGGTGGAACATCGCGGTCGCCCTGTCAATCCTCACCAGGCTCAGCCTCACGGAGCGCCCAGACGCGCCGACCGCGACGGTTCGACTTGACTGCAACCCTGTCGAGATCATCGTCGATGACTCACGGCGGTGGGACTTCTCATTCAGTCCCGCAGGACGGGATCTGCCAGAACTACTCGATACTTTCCAGAGGCACGCTTCCGTGACGGACGAGGTGCGCATTCAGGCCATCGTCGGAGCGGCGGCGTCCGCGCCGCAAGCTGCCAGCGTGTGGCGGCGCATCCTGCTGGCAGCAGCCGACAACCCCGCTCTTCGGCAGTCGCTTTTCGAAGAGCCCGCCACCATGGTGACAGGCCTAATCGTCCCCGACCTCTTCGGCCCCGCGGCCACACTCATCCGAGCAGCCCATCCTGACCTCGATCCTGAGCAGTCAGTCGCGCTCAAGGACGCCGTCCAGGCACTCAAGCCCACGGCCGTCGGCTCAGATGACCCCGAATCGACCGCAGCGGCCCGGCGCTACCAAGCGCTCGTTGACTCCTTGTCCACGAACCATCCTGGTACAACGGCTGACCGGTCACCCGAGGAGGGTGACCGGGACGGCTGGGATGACACAGACCCAAGCTGGGAGCCGATTTCTGCGGCCTCCAGCGCAGACGAGGCCCCCTCAACCTTAGCTGCCCGGGACCTCATCACAGTGCTCCGCGAGTTCACCGACCGGCACCTCAACGGCGTCCCCGAAGTATCAGAGATCACGTCCAGCCTCCCTGAAGCCACCGAGCTGTGGGGCATGCTCGGTGCTCTCTCAGACACTGTCCGCGACGAATCGGAAGACCTCCTGGCACGAGCCGCGGAAATCTGGACACGCAACGCCCAGACCCCGGCCGACATGCTGACGCAGGCCCGGGACATGCTGCTGGCCTTTGCCGTACATCGACGGCCCGAACCCACCACGGAAAACGCCCACTTCGACACCCTCATCCCCCAAGGTCCCCGCGGCGACGCCGCACGCGGCCTGCTCCAGCTGGGCCGCCTCCCGGAGCAGTACGGCCCGCAGCTCACCTCAGCCCTCCAGGGACTCGCCGCAGATCCCGTCGGTTGGATCAGACTCACCGTCGCCCAGGCGGCCGGCTATCTCCGCCACACTGACCCAGCCCTCGCCTGGGAGCTCCTGAACCGCTTGGCCGACCAGGACAACGACGAGGCCGTACTCGGCGCGACAGTCGATTCAGCTTGCCGCTCCATGGGCAACTGGCACCGCGGAATAGAGTTACTCACCCGCGTAACGGCACGCATCGCCCCAACAGCCGACCGGAATTCTGCGGCAGCCACGTGTACAACAACAGCCGGGCTCCTGTGGGTCCACCACGCCATGCCCGAGGCCAACAACGCTGTCACCCACATGGCAGAACAGTGGTCGGGCACAGAACCATGGTTGACGTGCATCCATAGCCTGCGCGGGGCGCTCACCGATAGCGATCCCGCAGTCAGGACACGAGCACTGGACCTGTACTTTCAGTTGGCTGAGCCAGCCATGGCCAGGATCACATCTCTACTCAAGCGAACCCAAGCACTGACGGACGTCGAGCAGCGGGACCTGCGAGTACAACTCCTTCTGGCCGACTCCATCGCCCTCCAGATCTACGTGGCCACCAAGCCAGGTGACTCCGGTGATGGCCAGCACGCAGAGGAGCAGGTCAAACTCGTCGACGAAGCCACGCCACTGATGCACCTGCTCATGGCGGTCCCCGTCGCAAAGGTCACCCACCACCTCGTCCAGATCTACGAGCACGTCCTGGACCAACGCCCTCAGCAGGGCCTCATCGGCGTACGGGACATCCTCACCACGACAGGAACCCAAAGCGGCTACACGGCAGACACCCTCGCCGTCAGCACCTGCGTCAAGTTCGCGGAACGCATCCTCGCCGACCACCGGGCCATCCTGAGGATCCCTGAAAACCTGACTGCCCTCCGCGAAATCTGCGACGTCTTCATCGAGGCCGGATGGCCCCAAGCCCACCAACTGGTCTTCGGCATTGAACAAGCATTCCGCTGAATCAACCGCCATGGCTGCACTCACCGCCATACCAAGACAGCTGCTACTCGGGCTTGGTCCGGTTGCCATCGGGGGTGCGGGTCGCGATCTACCACCGAGCGAAGAGACGACATGCCCTGCCCCTCTGCCACTGCCTTGCATTGCCTGTGACGGCAGGCGGCTCGAGCAGCGGCGGTCCTCCTTCAAACGCAGGCTCCGCTTGGGAGAATCTGGGGAGAACCGACCGCATCAATCAGGGAGCCCTGATCATGATCTCGACGCGGGCGAGGGATCGGGGCCCTTCCTCAGTCGTGTCCGCCTTGGGAGGCCGCTGGAGCATACGGGCCCACCAGCCGGTGGGGTGATCTGCGGGGCATCGTGCTCCTTGCCGCATGACGGTTCAGGACGTGCGGGTGCGGTCGTTCCACTGTCGGTGACGGCGGCCGTGCGGGCCGCTTGGTTAGGTGCCGTGGTGACGCTGCCCAGGAGGTGGGGGGACCCTGCCCCGCGGCGACGTGGTCTCCGTCTCGACGGCGCGCGGTCCCGGAACCGGACGCGTTTTAATGGACGTCCATGCGACCGATGATCTGGTTACAGATAGGGCTTCGGTGGGGGCAAAGATGCGTGATCTGATCTACTTGTCGGAACAGAAACTCAACGCGTGCCTCCTGGGAGCCACCGACCCCCGCTTCCCGCTCCTCAACGGTTCGCTCCAGGCGCCGATAGGACCCTTGACAGCCCAAATCAACCTCGGAACTTCAGCGTCCAGTACGCAAGTCACCGAAGCCGGCCTGGAGCGTGCTGTTGACCGCCTCGTCAAGCACCACGCTCCAAGCAGCCTGGACCTACCAAACCTGCGTCCGAACCAGTGGGTCCATCTCGATCTCGATCTGGCGCTCAGAACAGTGCACGAGGACAGCGGGACGGTTCCGGACGACGTGGTGCTGTTCGTGGGATCCTTCCCTTCGGCAGGTCCCGCAGCTGCCGACAATGGCGTGCTGCTGTGTGGATCGGTTCAGCATTTGCGCGTTCAGGCCGAATCTGCCGGGCGAATGGGTTCGGACACCTCGTGGCTGCACGAGATCATCGGTGAGATCGCGCGACGCGACGCACAGGGCATCGGCGTGATTCCCGAGTTCCTGACCGAGATTGTGCCCAACCGGCGGCCGGTCGACAGCATCGAGGCAGCCGCCTACGGCGTATACGCGTGGATGAGTCGCGAGTATCCGCCGCCCCGCCGGAACCGGATGCGTGGATACGCGAAGATCCTTATGGATGCAGGCCCGCCGCAGTTCGCCCACCGCCTGCTGGTCGCGACGCCCTTGTTCGTTGAGAACGCCCCTCAGCGCCCCCCACGTCGGGGTTGGTGGCGGCGACAGGCCGCCGGGAGTCGAACCTTGTCGCCGTAGGACCCCTATTGGACTCCTAGGTCGCGACGAGCCTGGTCTCGAACCTCGCCCAAGATGCCGTGCATGTCGTTGACCGACTCCCACAGCCTTACTCGGACATCCTGCAGTTCCTCGCAGTCGCCACTGTGTGTCAGGGCACCTGTCGCTCGGTTAGTGAATCGCGCTGATGCGCCGGCAAACTTCCGAGTCAACGCCCGCACCTCACTACTCCAGTAGAGCTGCGCGCCGCTCGCGTACTCGGGCACGCCCAGCGCCTCCCAAGGCCACCGCCGTACGATCAACTCAGCTTTCGTGCGGATTGCTGTATCTGTCGCGTGGGCTCCTGCCCATACTTCGTCGATGGTCCGGTCCAGGTCATGCAACCAGCGACCCAGCGCTTCGTAGGCTCCTTCCACCCGCTCTTGGACGTAGCGCTCGCGTTCCACCTCCCTCTGCGCTTGGAGCTGCTGATCCGCGAAGCGCAAGTGAGCATCAACCTGATTGCGCATCACTTCAAGATCGCGATCGCGCCGCCGGATCGTATCGGCCGCCCCCAGTCGGTAGCCCAAATACACCAGGAAGGCCGCTGTAAGCAGCCCGATCAGCGCTTGGTTCGTCATAGGCGACATGGTCAAGAACCCACCCGTCTCTCCGCAAGACGCAACGGTTGCCGACGGCAACGGGAAGCCCAAGGGCACAGCGTGGACGTGGCCGCCTGAGGCGGCAGCCGTGCCTGGCCTTGCCGAACCATCGCCCCCCTCCGAAGGAGGAGTGCCGACTGATCACACGTGCACGATTGGAACGGAAGCACTGGCGAAATTCCTGATGCCTGCATCCCCCGAATCACCTGTCATCGTGGTGATCGACGACGCGGGACGTCCCTACCAAGTGCGATGCGAGGCGTCTTCTGGAGAGCGTGGTACAGCACGGCTTCCAGGAAGGTACGGCCCTGGTCGTGGCCCTCCGTGAAGACGAGCTCCCGGTCGACCTCGGCTGGCTTGGAGAAACCATGAAGGTACATCGTGGCCTTCTGCTGTCCCCACAGGAGCGGAGCGCAGGCAATGCGATCGGCGTCAGAATCGGAGACTCCGCCATTGGCCGGCCCATCGCCCCCGACCGGGGCTGGCTGCACCTCGGGGACGGCGAGCTAACGGCTGTGGCCGTGCCAGGGTGACGCTGCGCCTTGGCCCACTCGGATGCACGTTCTCGGTAACCGAGCAGCCGCACCCAACCTCGAACACCCTCCATGCAAACAGCGGCCACCTGCTCTGCCCAGCTACCCCCACGTCGCCTAGCCTGTCATGGCAGGCAGATCGCGGTCCCGACCAGCGGCGATCCTCCCTCAGACACAGCCTCCGCTGGGGAGAATCTGGGGAGAATGAAGCCCCATTGGGGAGCGGCTGGGGAGGGTCGGCCGTACAAACGGGCAGTACCGCGAAAGGGCCGGAAAGGCCGATCGTCGCAGGTCGGGGCACCGGTGCAGACGGTTTCCGCAGGTCAGCCGCGTGAGGGTGACGACTTCAAGAAGATCTCGTCATGGGCGGCGATCCTGTTCGCGCCCACCCTCGTCGGCACGATCTACGGCATGAACTTCGACCACATGCCGGAGCTGCACTGGCTGTTCGGTTATCCCTTCGCGATCGGCCTGATGGCGGTGGTGTGCACCGCGCTGTACCTGGTGTTCAAGCGGCGGGACTGGCTGTAGGGGATCGCGGCGGCCGGCGGGGACGCGCCGGGCGGTTCACGGCACGCGGTCGCACACCGAGGGGACCCAGGTCAGGCCCGGGGTGCCGCTGAGGGTGTCCAGGGAGCGCAGCAGGGCCTCCAGGTGACCGGGGTGGGCGAGGAACTCGATGGTCGCCTCGGCGAAGGCGTCGCGCACCGACGGCGGCATCGCGTCGGAGGCGTCGAAGCAGTGCACCGCGTGGTCGTCGATGAGGATGCCCGCGAGGGAGCGGTGCCAGGCGGGACCGGCGCTGCCGGGGGCGGGCTGCGCCTCGGCGTTGACGGAGAAGCCGGATTCCGCCACGCTCCACGCGCGTTGGGCGTCGGCGGAGGCGAGGTAGCTGATCAGCCGCTCCGCCTCCGGGGTCGAGTGCAGCAGGGCGACCAGGTCTCCGGACACCTCCCACGCGGTGTTGCCGGTGGCCCCGGGGATGCGGCGGGCGGAGGGCTCGTACCGGCCGTCGGCGCGTTCCCAGCGGGTCTGCTGGCGGATGAACGCCGCCTGGTGTTCGAGGGTGCAGCCGCGCGGGACCGTGGTGATCGGCCGGGACGCCTCGTCGTACGGGGTCATCAGGGCCCGCCGGACGAGCGCCCGCTCGCCGCCGGCACCGATCAGCTCGCGCCAGGTCGTCCACGCCCGTCGGACCGGCTGCGAACGCCAGGACAGGTCGCCGCGCGCCCACTGCGTGTAGACGCGCGGGCCGGACTGCTGGAGCAGGATGTCCTCGATCCAGTCCGTGCCGGGCCAGCCACTGGTGGCGCCGGAGCCCATGCCGACACACCACTGGGCCGGCTGCTTCGCCATCTTGGCGCGCTGCTGTGCGCCGACACCGGCCGGATACCAGACGATGCTCTTCAGGTCGGCCTTGAGCGGGAACCAGTACACGTGCCCGTCCGCGAGCGGCGTGGCCCAGGACGCCCCGAAGGCGCCGGGCGGGATGAGGTCCTCCAGGGCGACGAGGTTCTTCTGCCGGGCGTACTCGGCGAGTTCACCGGGACCGGTGAGCACCACCACGTCGGGCGGCGTCCCGGCCTCCACGTCGGCGCCCAGCACCTGGTTCTCGGCGGAGCTGCCCTGGTACTCGACCCGGATGTGGTACTCGCGTTCGAACGGCTCGATCACCGCCTTGCGGAACCTGCGTTCGTCGTCGCCGGTCCAGTTGGCCAGCAGGGTGACGGAGGGCTCCCGCCCGAGGGTGCGTACGCCCACCACGACGGCCGCCACCAGGACGGCCAGACAGGTCGCCACCAGCGTGACGACGCGGACGAGGCGGCGGGAGGGACGGGGGTGTCGCCCGGGGGCGGCCGGCGCGGGACCGCTGTGCCGCGCGCTCACCGGGGCCTGAACCGGTAGTCGTCGATGTGCCGTCGCAGTCCCGTCTCGGCCAGTGCCATGAGCAGGACGCCTCCTATCAGGATCCACACCGCGGCTGCCGCACGGAAGCCGGTGTGCGCGAGGTACGAGGCGGTGTCCCGCCTCGCGTCGGTGATGTCCGGTCCGCCCGGCCCGCGTCCGAGCAGGGCGCGGGTGTCCGCCATGCCCTGCTGGGTCCACACGGTGAACAGCACGGTCACGACCACCCCGCCGAGCAGCAGGACGCCGGCCGCGATGAGGTGCCGGTTGTAGCGGCGCCGGAAGCGGCGGCGGAGGAAGAGCTGGGTCTCCACCAGCGCGGCGGCCAGAGCGAGGGCCAGCAGCAGCGTCACGGTCCAGGCGAGCCACAGCAGCGGGCCGAACGAGGTCTGCCGGTGCACGGCGGCGCGCTGCTGGCGCTGGAGGACCGTCAGCCGGGCCTGTATGCCCGAGCCGTCATCGCTCAGGATGCTGGTGGCGTAGCCGCGGTAGGCCTTGCGCAGCACGTCCTCGTCCGGCTGGAGCTGGGACTGCTGCACCTTCACGGCGTACACGGTGATCAGCCCGGCGACCGTCAGCAGGGCCTGCCGGCCCGCCGGGCCGCCGACGTCGTCACCGGCGGCCGCGGCGAGGCTGTGTGCGGCGACCGAGATCTGCTTCTGGAAGTCGCTGGTCGGTGCCGCCGCTCCGGCGTCCCGCTCGGCCTGGGCGAGGGCGTACTGCGCGGTGTCGAGGGACAGCACGGCCGGGGCGCTGGCGGTGCGCAGCGGGTCGGCGTCGCCGTGCACGCCCTGGTACGACAGGAACAGGGACAGCGTGAGCAGGATCGACAGGCCCAGCAGCAGGCGGCGGCGTACCGCGAGGTCGTACGCGGTCGTACTGCCGCCCTCCGGCGGCCGCCGGCCGGGACCGAGGAGCCGGGTGAGCGGGTTGCGTTCCGCCCGGGCGGACGCGGCATCGGCGGCCCGCGGGCGCCTGCGCGGCGGCCACGGCGCCCCGGACCCGCCGGTGCCCCTGCCGACACCGGCCCTCGTCACCTCGCCGCCCTTCACTCCGACATCTCCCTCAGCCGCCGCCCACAGGCACCGCCGCAGTACACGGACTCAGCCGGCCCGAGCCACCGGCACCCCGGACACTCCACCAGCCCGTCGGCACGCACGGGGAGGGCGGGGACGGCGGGGGCACGGGAGCCCTCCGGGGCGCCGGGGCCGCCGGGCAACACGGAAGGGGCGACACCGGTTCCGGCCGGTACGGGGGACTCGGCCTCGGGGGGCGGGGGGTCCTCGGACTCGGGGGACGGTCGGTCGTCGGCCTCGGGAGGCAGGAAGTCATCGGGCGTGTGCGGGGCGGGGGCGCCGCCCCCGGGCCGTACGGGGACACCGACCCCGGGCGGTGCCGACCCACCCGCCTCCGGCGACACACGGCCGACCGCCCCAGACCGTACGGGCACACCGGACCCGGGCGACACGCGAGCGTCCGTCCCGAGGGGTGCGGGTGTGGCGGCTCCGGGGTTCGCGGGTGCGCCGGCCGTCGGAGGCGCGGGCAGCCCCGGCGGTACGGCGGCCTCGTCGCCCGCCGGCCCGTCGGCGCCGTCTGCCCGCGGCGCGGGCAGCCCCGGCCCCGGCCGTACGTTCCCATCGCCGTCCGGCGGGCCCTCCCCACCGTTCCCCGGCCGCCCGTCCGCGGCCCTTCTCGGTGACCCGGGAGCCGCGCCCCGCGCCGCCGGAGCTCCGTCGGCGGGGACCCCGGAGCCGTCGCCGGGCGTCCCGGACGCATCACCGGCGCCGGCCCGGTACGCGCCACCCCCGGTCGTCCGGGCCGGCGGGGTGGTCAGGGCGCTGGAAAGGATCAGGTGTTGCCAGTCGACGTCCTTGAGGCCGGGGCGGATGCGGCCGGTCCCCGGTGTCGCCTCGATACGCCGGAGCGCGTCGCGGAGTTGGGCGTCGCCCAGTTCGTCGGCCAGGGCGAGCGCCTGGGTGAGGGCACGGTCGGCCATGGCGCTGCCGTCCGGACCGCGCAGCCAGGCACGGTAGGCGCGGGCGACGGCGGCGCCGGCCTGCTGGTACCGCTCGTGCCGGCGCACGCCGGGATGCTGCCGGGAGGCGTCGCGTGGGTTGTCGGTCCAGCGCACCAGGACGGGCTGCGGTGCGGGCAGCCGTACCGGCCGGCCGAAGCCGGGCAGGACGACCTCGACGGCGGCGAGCTGGAGGTCCTCGTCGGTCTCGCGGCCGGCCGGGTCGGCGGTCAGCACGACCTGGAAGTGCCGTACCTCGTCGCCCCAGGCGCGGGTGACGTACTCCACGGCGCGCCCGCCGGACCCGGCCGGGACGGCCGGCAGGTCCTGCTCGGCGGGCACCACCTGCTTGACCTGGCGGATCACCGTGCCGGGGGTGGGAGTGAGCCGGATGCGCAGTTCGGGCACCGCCGTACCGAGCAAGCCGGCCATCAACTCCTCGTAGGCGGAGGTCAGTTCGGATTCAGCGCGGACGGCGTGGGCGCGGCCGTGCAGCCGCCGGGTGATGCGCAGCAGCAGTTCGGCGTCCCAGTCGTCGCCGATGCCCCAGGCGTCGCAGACGAACCTGCCCTCGCAGGCGTCGAGCGCGGTGTCCAGGGCCATGGCGGCCCGGTGGTCGTGTTCGTTGCGCCCGTCGGTGAGCAGCAGGACGTGTTTGACGGGCGCGGGGTGGTCCTTGAGCAGGCGCCGCGCGAGGTCGAGCCAGGTGCCCAGGGCGGTGCCGCCGTCGGCGTCCAGGATGCGTACGGCGCGTTCGGCGGCCTCGCGTTCGGCGGGCCCGGCGACGGCGAGCACGGGCCGGCCGGGCCCGGGGTGGACGAGGGTGGCGTCGAACCGTCCGGAGAGGACGGCGAAGGCGGTCCCGTCGGGCAGCATCCGGACCGCCGCCGCGGTGGCGTCCTTCGCGGCGTGCAGTTTGGCGGCGGGGTGGAGCATCGAGCGGGAGGTGTCGACGATCAGCACCTCGGCGAGCGCGGGCCCGGTGCCCGGCGCGGGCGCGCCGGTGTGCTGCGGGCCGGGCCGGCTCCTGACCCCGATCTCCAGGATGGCGTGCATCTCCTGTTCGGGCCGGCGTCCGGACGCGTCGTCCGGCACGGCGGGCAGTTCCTTGTGCTGGCCGACCGCGAGCGTCACCTCGGTCTCCTCGGCCACGGTCATCGCTGCCTCTTCCCGGGGGTGTGAGTGGGTCAGAAGGTGGTCATCGGCCGGACGGCGTGGGCCAGGTCGAGCAGCCGGCCGTGTTCGCCGGCGGTGCGGGCCTGCGCGGCGAGCTGCCGGAAGGACTGTTCCAGCAGGGTGCGCAGGCTGTCCTCGTCGCCGGGGCCCAGGAGGTCGCCGGCGGGGAACCCGGTGCCCCAGCCGGGTGCCGGGCGGCTGTGCAGGGTGTTCTCCCGGACCTCGGCGACCAGCCGGGCCCGGGACTCGCCGGCCGCGGCCCCGCCGTCGAGGCGGAGCCGGGGCAGCCGCTGGGCGGCGTCGCGCAGGTCGGCAAGGGTGGCCGGGGTGCCGTGCAGGACGCCGGCGCGGACGCGTACGGCCGCGATGCGGGCGGCGTCGTGGTGGCGGGAGGTGGCGGGGACCTCGTCGAGGACGTGGACGGCGGCGTCCCGGTCGCCGCCGGCGAGGTGGCCGCGGGCCAGGCCGAAGGCGGCGGGCGTGTGCGCGGAGTGCCGTTTCCAGACGGCCTCGTAGAACCGCATGGCCCGGGCCGGGCGTCCGCCGCCAGTGCGCTCGGCGCAGTAACCGAGGGCGAGCTTGGGCACGTACTCGCCGGGCAGGGCGCGGTAGACGGCGTCGAAGCGGGCGCCGGCCAGGGCCACTTCGTCCCTGCTGAGATGGAGGACGCCCCGGTGCCAGGCGATGCGCCAGTCGTGGGCGGCGGCGCGTTCGCCGAGCTGTGTCTCGGCTTCGGCGAGCCAGCTCTCCGCCGCCTGCTGTTCGCCTTTCCTGAGGTAGGCGCGGCACAGCCACAGCGCGGTCTCCGGGGTGCCGAGGCGGGATTCGCGGGGCCACTGCCGGGCGACGCGGTCGGGGGCGTCGGGCGGGAAGGTGTCCAGCAGCAGGGCGGCGGCGTCGTCGGGGTCGGGGACCGGTTCGGGCAGGGCGCCGGCGGCCTCGGCGGCGGGCGGCGGGGAGACGTCCAGGCCGGCGGGGCGCTCGCCGGGGCGGGCGGTCCAGTGGCCGAGGGCGGGGATGGCGCCGAGTCCGGCGTCGAGGCTGGCGCCGGTGGCGCGGAACCGGGTGGAGCTTTCCGGCAGTTGCTCGCCGAACTGCAAGGAGCGGTATTCGCGCAGGACCTCCCAGAGCTGGCGGGACATCTCGGCCGCCGAGCGGAACCGGGCGCGGGGTTCGGCGTGGGTGGCGCGGTCGACGAGGCGGCGGAAGGAGTCGGGGGCGAGGCCGCGGGCGGGTTCGGTGTCGCGGGCCAGGGCCTGGAGGGTCATGCCGACGGTGTAGAGGTCGCTGTCGACGTGCCAGCCGCGGCGGTCGATCTCCTCCTGGGGCGGGGCGAAGCCGGCGGTGTGGACGTGGGCGGAGGTGCGGTCGCCGATGGCGCGGACGGCGCCGAGGTCGACGACCTTGACCGCCCGGCCGAAGTGGATGACGTTGGCGGGCTTCATGTCGCAGTAGAGCAGGCCGCGTTCGTGCATGTACCGGAGGGCGCCGAGGATCTTGCAGCCGTAGGTGAGGACGTGGTCGAGGCGGGGGCGGCCGTGGAAGATCCGTTCGGCGTCGTCGGCGTCGAAGAGCTGCTGGAGGGAGCGTCCGCCGATGTAGTCCATGACCAGGTAGCCGGTGGGCGGGTGGCCGGGGGCCCGGTGCTGGGTGTAGGTGATGAGGCGGACGATGTCGGGGTGGTGGAGGTCGGTGAGGGAGCGGCGTTCCTCGACGGCTGCCTGCCGGGCGAGGTCGTCGCGCACGTTGATCTGGCCCTTGAGGACGACACGGTGTCCGTCGGCGTCGGTGTCCTCGGCGAGGTATATCCAGCCGAGGCCGCCGTGGGCGAGGCAGCCGAGGACCCGGTAGTGGCCGGCGACGACGTCGCCCGGGGCGAGCTGGGGCAGGAAGGAGTACGGCGTGCCGCAGCGGGGGCAGCGGCCGGTGTCGCGGGCGGGCTGGCCGCCGTAGCCCACGCCGATGATCATGGTGCAGCCGTCGGCGCCGCAGCGGCGGCCTCCGGTGGGCGGGCGGGGGTCCTTGACGAGGACGTCGTCGGGGACGGGCACCTCCGGCAGGACGACGAGTCCGTGCTGGTCGAGTCCGCCGATGCCGGCGACGGCGTGGACGGCCGCCGGGCCGGCGGTGTCCTCGGTGGTGGTGACCGGTGGCGGCTCCTGCGGTGCGGTGCGCGGCTCGGCGTGCCGGTGGCCGCAGGTGCCGCAGTAGCCGGTGACCATGATGCGGCCCGCGCAGCCGGGCCGGAGGCACGAGGTCACGACGCGCCCTCCTCTTCGGGTGCGGGGGCGGAGCAGAAGCCGACGAACGCCTCGACGGCGCTCTCGGCCCGTTCGATGTCGCAGGGGGTGTGCCGCAGCAGCGACAGGGCGTGTTCGTAGAGCCGGTAGGCCTCCACGACCCGGTCGCCGTGGGCGGTGGCCCGCTGCCGGCACAGCGGCCATTCGGCGCCGACCCGGCCGAGGAGTTCCTCGCGGCGGCGCAGCCGGGCGTCGAGCATGCCGACGGCCTGTTCCAGGCGCCGCCTGCGGCGGCCGACGGCGTCCTCGAAGCTGAACAGCAGCTCGGCGCGCCCGGGTTCGCGTTCGTGTTCCGGGGTGTGGGCGACCCAGGCGCGCAGCATGCGGGTGCGCCGTACGCCGGCTTCGGCCCGGTCGAGCAGGTGCCGGGTGCCGTGGGCGGGCAGCACGCGGTCCTGGCGTACGTCGAGCGCGGGCCCGAGTTCGTCGGTGATCCGGCGCAGTTCGTTGTTCAGGCGCGTCCAGCGCTCGCGCAGCGGACGGTGGACGAGCAGGTCGGTGGCGTGTGCGGCGCGCTCGCCGGGGCGGCGGAACACCAGCAGCAGCCGGGCCCCCTGCCGGGCGAGCCGGTCCAGCAGGCCGAGCACGGCGTCGGGTTCGGCGGCCTCGTCGACGGCGACGAGGACGGCGGCGAGCGGGAGGCGCAGGGTGCCGAGCCGTTCGGGCCGGGGGTCGTCGCGGATGCCGAGGCGTTCGGCGATGCGGTCCATGACCTCGGCGGCGGTGAGTCCCGCGACGTCCAGGGCGAGATCCTGGGCCCCGGCGGGGGGCACGGTCTCGGGCGGGTCGTGGCTGACGGCGCTGGTGTTGCGGTGGGTGCGCAGTTCCCGGTCGGCGAGGGTGACGGCCCGTTGCAGGGTCCAGGCGCGGTCGCCGGCGGCGGGGACGACGGTGACGAGTACCGGCCAGCCCGCGCCGCGGAA
Organism: Streptomyces sp. NPDC006309; assembly: GCF_040613095.1. NCBI lineage: Bacteria > Bacillati > Actinomycetota > Actinomycetes > Kitasatosporales > Streptomycetaceae > Streptomyces > Streptomyces sp. NPDC006309. The sequence goes on from NZ_JBEXRO010000002.1 coordinate 140,576, forward strand.
CCAGGCGGTGAGCTCGGTGGCGAAGGGCAGGTCGAGCCGGCCGGTGGGGCCGCCGGTGTCGCTGCGCAGCCGCGGGTCGACGGCCTCGGCGCCGTCGGTCCAGGCGGCGACCTGCGGGAGGTGGCTGAGGATGGTCTCGGTGGGGCTCATGTAGCTGAAGGCGTAGCCCGGCCCCTCGTCCACGCTGAGGACGATGCCGATGACCTGGTCGGTGGCGTGGTCGACGACTCCGCCGCCGCTGAAGCCGGGGGCGGCGAGTTCACCGGGGGTGAGCGGGCGCAGCTGCACCTGGCTGTCCCGGCCGCGGGCGGCGACCAGGGTGGCGCCGTGCCAGCGTCCGCCGTCGTCGCCGTCGGGGAAGCCGTACATGCTGACGGGTCCGTGCGGTGCGGCGAGCCGGTAGAGCCGGGTGGTGTGCTCGGTGGGCAGCGGTGCGGCCAGGCGCAGCAGGGCGAGGTCGCCGCTGCGGTCGCCGAAGGCGTCCCGGCGCTGGGGTACGTGTTCGTCGGCGCGGACCGTGGCGGCGACGGCGGCGAGGCCGGGCACGCCGACGAGGCGGACGGTGTAGCGGGGGCCGGGGTCGACGACGTGACCGGCGGTGAGGACGCGGTCCGGGGCGAGGAGCACGCCCGCGCCGAGGACCCGGCCGTCCGGTGCCTCGATGCGCGCGATCCAGGACGGTGTCCGTAAGCGCGATGTGACGACTCGCTCCCCCGTGCGCGTCATGCCCTCGAGGTTACTCCGCGTACCCGGCAGGTACCACTGGTGTGCACGGGGTCGTTGCACTGATGCGGAGCGGGCGCCGGGGGTTGGGGCGAGCGACAGCAGGGTCCGCGTTCTCGCAGGGGTAAATTCGTACGTCCGTTCTATACACACAGTGTATAGTCCGCGCATGCCTCTTTCGACCGACACGATCTCCACGCCGGGCCACGCGACCAGCAAGACGCGCGGGGCGGGCCGGAGGTTGCCTCTCTCCGCCCTCGTGTCCGCCGCGGCCTGCCTGGCGCTCACGCTGTCCGGCTGCGCCCAGGTCGACACGACCGCGCCCAGCGCCGCCCGCGCCGCGGCGGCGCACGGGGCACCGGCCCGGCTCGGTACCGTCGACTGCCGCGAGGCCAAGTGCATCGCGCTCACCTTCGACGCGGGGCCCAGCGAGAACTCCGCCCGCCTGCTGGACATCCTCAAGGAGAGGAAGGTCCCGGCCACCTTCTTCCTGCTCGGCAAGCGGCATATCGAGAAGTACCCGGAGCTGGTCCGGCGGATGGCGGACGAGGGCCACGAGGTGGCGAGCCACACCTGGGACCACAAGATCCTGACCCGGATATCCGACGCGCGGATACGCGAGGAGCTGAAGCGGCCGAACGACGCCATCGAGCGGCTCACCGGGCACAAGCCGACGCTGATGCGCCCGCCCCAGGGCCGCACCGACGCGAACGTGCACGCCATCAGCAAGGAACTGGGCCTGGCGGAGGTGCTGTGGAGCGTGACCGCCAAGGACTACACGACCACCGACTCGGCGCTCATCACCAAGCGGGTCCTCGACCAGGCTTCCCGGGACGGCATCATCCTCCTGCACGACATCTACCAGGGGACCGTGCCGGCCGTGCCCGGCATCATCGACGCGCTGAAGGCGCGCGGCTACGTCTTCGTGACGGTCCCCCAGCTGCTGGCGCCCGGCAAGGCCGAGCCGGGCAAGGTCTACCGCCCCTGACCCCGCGGGCCGGGCCACGCGTACGGCCCGCGCCGGGCGACCGTTGCTCCGGACAGGTGACCCGGGGGCGAACGCGCAGGTGGACGGCGCCGGTTGCCTACGATCGTGCCGTGCCCTTCTTCTCTTTCGAACGCACCGTGCCGCTCCCGCTCGAGGAGACGTGGCGCCGGCTCACGGAATGGCCCCGCCACGCCGACGCGGTCCCGCTGACCCGGATCAGGGTGCTCACGCCCGCGCCGACCCGGGAGGGCACGCGCTTCGTGGCCCGCTCGGGCGTCGGCCCGCTCACCTTCGACGACGTGATGGAGGTGACGGTCTGGCACCCGCCCGCCGACGACGAGGGCGGTTTGTGCCGGCTGGAGAAACGCGGCCGGGTGATCCTCGGCTGGGCGGAGATCGAGGTACGACCGGGGCCCGGGGGCCGCAGCCGGGTGGTGTGGCGCGAGGAACTGTGGGTGCGCTTCCTGCCCCGCGCCTTCGACGGCGTCCTCGGCCAGGTGTCCCGCCGGATGTTCGGCCGAGCGGCGAACCGCCTGCTCCGGCAGGCGTGAGGCGACGGACGCCGGCCGACAGGTGTGAGCCACGAGTGTGAGGCGCGCGAGCCACACGGGCGCCAGGCGTCAGCCAACAGGCGTGAGACGAGTGGTGTGAGGCGCGTGAGCCACGCAGGCGACAGCCGGGCGGGGCGACAGCCACGCAGGCGACAGCCGGGCGGGGCGACAGCCACGCAGGCGACAGCCGGGCGGGGCGACAGCCACGCAGGCGACAGCCGGGCGGGGCGACAGC
>NZ_JBEXRO010000002.1:143169-162791 GCF_040613095.1 Streptomyces sp. NPDC006309
AGCCACGCAGGCGTCAGCCGGGCGGGGCGACAGCCACGCAGGCGTCAGCCCGCGTGAATCGCCCGGCCTCCGTGCGGCCGGTACGGTCGGCCGCCGCGGTGGTCACCAGCGGGCCGATCAGGGCCGACGGCCGGGCCGGGGACGCCCCGTCGGCCGCGGTGACGCAACCCGGGGCGAGCGGGCGGGCCGCCCGGCCCTCGCGTTGTCGCGGACCACGGCGACGGCGCTGGAGGTCCCCGTCCGGCCGGGGCCCTGCCGGCGCAGCCGGCACAGGGACGGCGCGCGGCCGTCGCGCTGGCTCTCGGGCGCCGGACTCGACACGGCCTGACTGCCGCCCAGTGACCCCCGGGCGACGGAACCGACGCGGCCGGCCCGGCCCGGCGACTCCCGGGCGACGGACCCGACGCGACCGGACTGCCGCCCGGCGACTCCCGGGCGACGGAACCGACGCGGCCGGTCCGGCCCGGTGGCTCAGGCGACGGACCCGATGTGTCCGGCCCGCCGCGCTTCCCTGTCGTGGTGGATCGGGGTGTGTGCCCCGGTCAGTGTGGCCCCGCTGCCGCCCCGCCGGTCGGCGACGATCTCCGCCGCGATGGACAGGGCCGTCTCCTCGGGTGTCCGCGCGCCGAGGTCGAGGCCGATCGGGGAGTGCAGCCGGGCCAGCTCCAGCTCGGTGACGCCGACCTCGCGGAGCCGCTCGTTGCGGTCCAGGTGGGTGCGGCGGGAGCCCATCGCGCCGACGTAGGCGACCGGCAGCCGCAGCGCCAGCCGCAGCAGGGGTACGTCGAACTTGGCGTCGTGGGTGAGGACGCACAGGACGGTGCGGCCGTCGACCTCCGTGCGCGCGAGGTACCGGTGGGGCCACTCCACGACGATGTCGTCGGCGTCCGGGAAGCGGGACCGGGTGGCGAACACCGGGCGGGCGTCGCACACCGTGACGTGGTAGCCCAGGAACTTGCCCGCGCGGACCAGCGCCGAAGCGAAGTCGATCGCGCCGAAAACGATCATCCGGGGCGCGGGCACCGAGGACTCCACCAGGACCGTGAGCGGGGAGCCGCAGCGCGAGCCCTGCTCGCCGATCTCCACGGTGCCGGTGCGGCCCGCGTCCAGGTGGGCGCGGGCCTCGGCGGCGACCGTGCGGTCCAGTTCGGGGTGGGCGCCGAACCCTCCGTCGTACGACCCGTCGGGCCGGACCAGGAGGGCCCGGCCCCGCAGCTCGGCCGGGCCCTCGGCGATCCGCGCGACCGCCGCCGCCTCCCCGCGCGCGGCGGCGGCCAGCGCGGCGGCGGCCACCGGCCGGGCGGGAGAGTCCGCCCGGACCGGCGTGACGAGGATGTCGATGACGCCACCGCAGGTCAGGCCGACGGCGAAGGCGTCCTCGTCGCTGTATCCGAAGCGTTCCAGGACGGTCTGCCCGTCCTGGAGCGCCTGCTGGCACAGCTCGTACACCGCGCCCTCCACGCACCCCCCGGAGACCGATCCGACGGCCGTGCCGTCGGCGTCCACCGCGAGGGCGGCGCCGGGCCGGCGCGGGGCGCTGCCTCCCACGGCCACGACGGTGGCGACGGCGAAGTCACGGCCCTGCTCGACCCACCGGTTCAGCTCCTCGGCGATGTCCAGCATGTCTCGGTCTCCTCAAACGGGTTCGCGGATGGGTGCGGGCGGCGGGCGGCTAGCGGACGCCCAGCCAGCCCTCCAGGGGGTGAAGGGCGAAGTAGACCAGGAAGACGACGGTCAAACCCCACATGAAGGCGCCGATCTCCCGGGCCTTGCCCTGAGCGGTCTTGATGGCCACGTACGAGATCACGCCCGCGGCCACGCCGGTGGTGATGGTGTAGGTGAACGGCATCAGGACCACGGTCAGGAAGACCGGGATGGCGGTGGCCCGGTCGGCCCAGTCCACGTGCCGGGCGTTCATCAGCATCATGGCGCCGATGACGACGAGGGCGGCGGAGGCGACCTCCTGCGGCACGATCGCGGTGACCGGGGTGAAGAACAGGCAGGCCGCGAAGAACAGGCCGGTGACGACGGAGGCGAGACCCGTGCGGGCGCCCTCGCCGACGCCGGTCGCGGACTCGATGAACACGGTCTGGCCGGAGCCGCCCGCGACACCGCCGATCGCGCCGCCGGCGCCGTCGATGAACAGCGCCTTGGACAGGCCCGGCATGCGGCCCTTGTCGTCGGCCAGACCGGCTTCGGTGCCGACGCCGATGATGGTGGCCATCGCGTCGAAGAAGCCGGCGAGCACCAGGGTGAAGACGATCATGCCGATCGTCATCGCGCCGACCTTGCCCCAGCCGCCGAACTCGACGTGTCCGAAGAGCGAGAAGTCGGGCATCGAGACCGCGCTGCCGGGCAGTTCGGGGGCGCCGTTGGCCCACTGGCCGGGGGCGATGACGCCGAGGCCGTTGAGGACCGCGGCGACGACCGTGCCGGTGACGAGCCCGATGAGGATGGCGCCGGGGACGTTCCTGGCCTGGAGCATGAAGATCAGCAGCAGGGTGCCGGCGAAGAGCAGGACCGGCCAGCCGGCGAGTTCGCCGGCGGGGCCGAGGGCGAGCGGGGTGGCCTTGCCCTGGTGCACGAAGCCGGACTTGTAGAAGCCGATGAGGGCGATGAACAGGCCGATGCCCATCGTGATGCCGTGTTTGAGCGCGAGGGGGATCGCGTTCATGATCATCTCGCGCAGGCCGGTGACGACCAGCAGCATGATGACGACGCCGTACATCACGCACATGCCCATGGCCTGCGGCCAGGTCATCTGGGGAGCGACCTGCGAGGACAGCACGCCGGAGACGGAGAGGCCGGCGGCGAGGGCGAGCGGCACCTTGCCGACCCAGCCCATCAGCAGTGTGGTGAAGGCCGCCGCGAACGCGGTCGCGGTAATCAGCGCCTTCTGGCCGAGCGTGTCCCCCGCCGCGTCCTTGCCGGACAGGATCAGGGGGTTGAGCAGGAGGATGTACGCCATCGCCATGAAGGTGGTGATGCCGCCGCGGACCTCTCGCGAGACCGTGGACCCTCTTCGGGATATGTGGAAGTAACGGTCGAGCCAGGACCGCCCTGCCGGGACGCGGCTGCCATCGCCCGCGTCGTCGGCTGCGGTTCTCGGCTCCACTGACTGCTGGGTCATGGGCCAACTCCCAAGGTTCACAGGGGCACCCGTGCGGACGCCTGTCGGACACGGGATTTGGGATTGGACGGCCCGGGGGACGGCCCGAGACGAACAGTGGGGGCCTGGGGGAACGGAAGTCCCCCCAGGGGATCACCGGTTGGGACCCCGGAGGGTCACGTTCCCGTCAGGTGCTCGGGCCGTACCGGAGTGCGGTTCAGCTCCAGCCCGGTCGCGTTCCGGATCGCCGCCAGGACGGCCGGCGTGGACGACAGGGTCGGGGCTTCGCCGATGCCGCGCAGCCCGTAGGGCGCGTGGTCGTCGGCGAGTTCGAGCACGTCGACCGGGATGGTCGGCGTGTCGAGGATCGTGGGGATGAGGTAGTCCGTGAAGGAGGGGTTCCTGACCTTCGCCGTCTTGGGGTCGACGATGATCTCCTCCATCACCGCCACGCCCAGGCCCTGGGTGGTGCCGCCCTGGATCTGGCCGATGACGGAGAGCGGGTTGAGCGCCTTGCCGACGTCCTGGGCGCAGGCCAGTTCGATCACCTTGACCAGGCCCAGCTCGGTGTCGACCTCCACGACCGCGCGGTGCGCGGCGAAGGAGTACTGGACGTGCCCGTTGCCCTGCCCGGTGCGCAGGTCGAAGGCCTCGGTCGGCCGGTGCCGCCACTCCGCCTCGACCTCGACGGCCTCGCCCTCCAGGACGTCGGCCAGGTCGCCGAGGACCTCGCCGCCGTCGGTGACGACCTTGCCGCCCTCCAGGAGGAGTTCGGCCGTGGCCCAGGCCGGGTGGTAGGAGCCGAACCTGCGGCGCCCGATCTCCAGGACCTTCTCGCGGACGAGCTCGCAGGCGTTCTTCACGGCGCCGCCGGTGACGTACGTCTGCCGGGACGCCGAGGTGGAACCCGCGGAGCCGACCTGGGTGTCGGCCGGGTGGATCGTCACCTGGGCGACGCCGAGTTCGGTGCGGGCGATCTGCGCGTGGACGGTGACACCGCCCTGTCCGACCTCCGCCATCGCGGTGTGCACGGTGGCGACGGGCTCGCCGCCCACGACCTCCATGCGCACCTTGGCGGTGGAGTAGTCGTCGAAGCCCTCGGAGAAGCCGACGTTCTTGATACCGACCGCGTAGCCGACGCCGCGGACGACGCCCTCGCCGTGCGTGGTGTTGGACAGACCGCCGGGCAGCTGCCGTACGTCGGCGCCCTCGCTGGACTCCCACTGGCGCTCCGGCGGCAGCGGCATCGCCTTGACGCGGCGCAGCAGTTCGGCGACGGGGGCGGGCGAGTCGACGGGCTGGCCCGTCGGCATGAGCGTGCCCTGCTCCATGGCGTTCAGCTGCCGGAACTCCACCGGGTCCATGCCCAGTTCCTTCGCCAGCTTGTCCATCTGCGCCTCGTACGCGAAGCACGCCTGGACCGCGCCGAAGCCGCGCATGGCGCCGCAGGGCGGGTTGTTGGTGTAGAGGGCGACGGCCTCGATGTCGACGTCCTCGACGACGTACGGCCCGACGCTCAGCGAGGAGGCGTTGCCGACGACCGCCGGGGAGGCGGAGGCGTAGGCGCCGCCGTCCAGCACGATCCGGCACTTCATGTGCGTGAGCTTGCCGTCCCTGGTGGCGCCGTGCTCGTAGTACAGCTTGGCCGGGTGGCGGTGGACGTGCCCGAAGAAGGACTCGAACCGGTTGTAGACGATCTTCACCGGCTTGCCGGTGCGCAGCGCGAGCAGGCAGGCGTGGATCTGCATCGACAGATCCTCCCGGCCGCCGAACGCGCCGCCGACGCCGGCCAGCGTCATCCGCACCTTGTCCTCGGGCAGGCCGAGGACGGGGGCGATCTGGCGCAGGTCGGAGTGGAGCCACTGGGTGGCGATGTAGAGGTGGACGCCGCCGTCCTCCTCGGGGACGGCGAGGCCGGACTCCGGGCCGAGGAAGGCCTGGTCCTGCATGCCGAACGTGTACTCGCCCCGGACGATGACGTCGGCCCTCGCGGCGGCCTCGGCCGCGTTGCCGCGGACGATCGGCTGGCGGTGGACGATGTTGGGGTGCGGGACGTGGCCGCTGTGGTGGTCGTCGCGGTTCTCGTGGACGAGGATCGCGTCCGGCGCGGTGGCGGAGGCCTCGTCGGTGATGACGGGCAGCTCCTTGTAGTCCACCTTGATCTTGGCGGCGGCGCGGCGGGCCGTCTCCGGGTGGTCGGCGGCGACGATCGCGACCGGCTCGCCGTGGTGGCGCACCTTGCCGTGCGCGAGGACCGGGGTGTCCTGGATCTCCAGGCCGTAGTTCCGCACCTCGGTGGGCAGGTCGTCGTACGTCAGGACGGCGTACACGCCGGGCAGCGCGAGTGCCTCGGAGGTGTCGATCGACACGATCTCGGCGTGTGCGACGGTGGAGCGCAGGATCTGGCCCCACAGCATGTCCTCGTGCCACATGTCGGACGAGTACGCGAACTCGCCGGTGACCTTGAGGGTGCCGTCCGGGCGGAGCGTGGATTCGCCGATGCCGCCCTTGGTCGGGGTGCCCTGCGTGATCTTCGTGGGTGCGCCGTTGGCCGGCATGCTCAGACCCCCTCGGACTGGCGGGCGGCCGCGAGGCGGACCGCGTCCATGATCTTCTCGTAGCCCGTGCAGCGGCACAGGTTGCCCGACAGCGCCTCACGGATGTCGGCGTCGGACGGGTTCGGGTTGCGCTCCAGCAGTTCGTCGGAGGCGACGAGCAGACCGGGGGTGCAGAAGCCGCACTGGACGGCGCCGGCGTCGATGAACGCCTGCTGGACCGGGGACAGCCCGCTGCCCTCGCCGGCGTGTGAGCCGGCGCCCTTGGCCTGCCACTGCCGGGCCTCGTCGAGCGAGGTCGCCGGCGTGCCGCAGGCGCCGGTGACGCAGCCGCCCTCGGTGCGCTGCCTGGCGTAGTCCGCCAGGCCCTCGACGGTCACGACCTCGCGGCCCTCGGCCTGGCCGGCCGCGACCAGGCAGGAGCAGACCGGCACGCCGTCCAGCCGGACGGTGCACGACCCGCACTCGCCCTGCTCGCAGGCGTTCTTCGACCCGGGCAGGCCGAGGCGTTCCCGCAGCACGTACAGCAGGGACTCGCCCTCCCAGACGTCGTCGGCCTCCTGCGGGCGTCCGTTGACGGTGAAGTTGACGCGCATTACGCAGCTCCCTCGGATGCGCGGCGGGCGCCGCGGTAGGACTCCCAGGTCCAGGTGAGCGTCCGGCGGGCCATGACGCCGACCGCGTGCCGGCGATAGCTCGCGGTGCCCCGGACGTCGTCGATCGGGTTGCAGGCGCCGGAGCACAGCTCCGCGAACCGCTTGGCGACCGACGGAGTGATGATCTTCCCGTTGTCCCAGAAACCGCCCTCCTCCAGGGCCGCGTTCAGGAACTCCTCGGCGGTCTTGGCCCGCACGGGGGTGGGGGCGGCGGAACCGATGCCGGTGCGCACCGTCCGGGTCCGGGGGTGCAGGGCGACACCGAAGGCGCACACGGCGATGACCATGGCATTGCGGGTACCCACCTTCGAGTACTGCTGCGGTCCGTCCGCCTTCCGGACGTGCACGGCGCGGATCAGCTCGTCGGGCTGGAGCGCGTTGCGCTTGACGCCCGTGTAGAACGCGTCGATCGGGATGAGGCGGGTGCCGCGGGCCGCCGACTCCACCTCGACCTCGGCTCCGGCCGCGAGGAGGGCGGGGTGGGCGTCACCGGCGGGGGAGGCCGTGCCGAGGTTGCCGCCGACACCGCCGCGGTTGCGGATCTGCGGGGAGGCGACCGTGTGCGAGGCGAGCGCCAGGCCCGGCAGCTCGGCACGGAGGTCCTCCATGATCCTGGTGTACGGGACGGAGGCGCCCAGCCGTACGGTGTCCTCCTCCACCTCCCACTCGGAGAGGTCGCCCACGCGGTTGAGGTCGAGGAGGTACTCGGGCCGGCGGTGGTCGAAGTTGATCTCGACCATCACATCGGTGCCACCCGCAATCGGCACAGCGGTGGGGTGCTCGGCCTTCGCGGCGAGCGCCTCCTCCCAGCTGGCGGGGCGAAGGAAGTCCATGACCGGCTCTCTTCTTCGTCTCGTGAGTCGTACGTGAGTCGTACAGATTGAGCCAATCCGTGTGCGGCGGTCCCGGCTCGTTCATGTGCTGTTTACGCGGAGTGGACTCAGTACACCGCTCCGTACTCCGGCGGGGTCAGTCACCGAAACCATGAAGGAGTTGGCTGGCCAGGCCAGGCATCTTGTAGATTCGTATGAACAGAGGTCATCGGTAACCTCTTCGTTTTCCTGGGGAAACGCAGGAAACAGCGCGGAGACCACGGCGTACGCGCCGTGCGCGCCCGCACCGGGCGTGCCCCGCGCCACCCTTCAAGATCCATCGTAGGTTTCGAGACAAAGAACGGCGGCGACGAGATGCGGCTGCGCGCACTGCTGGACACCGACGCGCTGGGCCTGCGGCTGCTCGGCGGCGAGGACGAGCTGGACCGCGCGGTACGCGGGGTCATGACCACCGACCTGCGCGACCCCAGCCGCTACCTCACCGGTGGCGAGCTGGTGCTGACCGGTCTGGCCTGGCGCCGGGACGCCGACGACTCGGAGCCCTTCGTACGGATCCTGGTGCAGGCCGGGGTGGCGGCGCTCGCGGCCGGCGAGGCCGAGCTGGGCGATGTGCCCCAGGACCTGGTGGCGGCCTGCGCCCGGCACCGGCTGCCGCTGTTCGCGGTGCACGAGTCGGTGGCGTTCGCCACGATCACCGAGCATGTCGTCCGGCAGGTGTCCGGCGAGCGCGCCGGAGACCTGGCCGCGGTGGTGGACCGGCACCGGCGGATGATGACGTCGGGGCCGGCCGGCGGCGGCCCGGACGTGGTCCTGGACCTGCTCGGCTCCGACCTGGACCTGCGCGCCTGGGTGCTCTCCCCCACCGGCCGGCTGATCGCCGGCTCCGAGGTCGGCGGCCCGGCGCTGCCCGCCGAGACCTGCGCCCGGCTCGCCGCGGAGCACCTGGCCGCCACCCGCACCGGCCGCCGCGGCCCGCACCGGGTCCTGCTGAACGGCTCCACCTACTCCCTGTTCCCGGTCCGCTCCGCCGCCCGCTCCCCGCAGGCCCCCCGCGACGTCCGCGAGACGGTCCTGGCCGACTGGCTGCTGGCCGTGGAGGCGGACGCGGGCGACTGGCCGGCGGAGCGGCTGGACCTGCTCCAGGGCGTCACCCAGCTGATCGCCGTCGAACGGGACCGCCGCGACGCGGCCCGCACGGTGCGGCGCCGGCTCGCCCAGGAGGTGCTGGAACTGGTCCAGACGGGCGCCGCGCCCGCCGAGATCGCCGCCCGGCTGCGGGTGGCCGCGCCGGTGCTGCTGCCCGGGCTCGGGGCGGCACCGCACTGGCAGGTCGTGGTGGCCCGCGTGGAGTGGGAGGGCGAGGAGGCCTCGGGCGGCGCGGTCGCCCAGTCCCTGCTGGAGGAGGTGCTCGTCGACCCCCTCGCGTCCGGCCCGGAGCCGTCCGACCGCATCGCCGTCGCGCACACCGGTGAAGAGGCGATCGCCCTGGTCCCCCTCCCCGCCGTCTCCACCGAGCACGACGGCTCCGAGACTGGGCTGCTCGCCGACGCCCTGCTCCGGTCGGTACGGGAGCCGCTGTCGGCCGGCCTCGACGGCGACGGGCGGCTCACCCTCGGCGTCAGCGCGGCCGTGCACTCGGCGGAGGGCCTGCGCGGCGCCCTGGAGGAGGCCCGGCACGCCCGCCGGGTGGCGGCGGCTCGCCCCGGCCGGGTCTGCGCCGCAGGCCACCAGGAACTGGCCAGTCACGTCCTGCTGCTGCCCTTCGTCCCGGACGACGTCCGCCGCGCGTTCACCGCCCGTCTGCTGGACCCGCTGACGGACTACGACCGCCGGCACCGCGCCGAGCTGATCCCGACACTGGAGGCGTTCCTCGACTGCGACGGCTCCTGGACCCGCTGCGCCACCCGCCTCCACCTGCACGTCAACACGCTGCGCTACCGGGTGGGCCGGATCGAGCAGTTGACGGGACGGGACCTCTCCCGCCTCGAGGACAAGCTCGACTTCTTCCTGGCCCTGCGCATGAGCTGAGGCCGGCGGGGGCGCACGACGGCCGGGGACGGCCGCGTCCGCGCCCCACGACTTTGTGAAAACTTTCACCCATCCTCTTGGCCCGGCCCCGCGATCGGTGCTGGAATGCCGCCACCACTCAACAGCTCGATGGCGTGCTCGGGGAGGGCAACGTGGCGCATACCGCCATGTCTGGTAACGGAACCACCGGTGACGATCCGCTCCAGACCGCGGTATGGCGGTTGCGCAGCCGTGCCTGCTGGGCCGACGCCGCGGCCCTGCTGCCGGCCGACCGTCCCGGTACGGCGTTGCAGCGGGCCGGGCTCCTGGTCGAACGGTGCCTGTACACCGAGCGGGGCTGGCAGGACGCGGAGGACGCGCTGCGGACCGCGGAGGCCCTCGCCCACGACGACGAGGAGCGCGGGGCCGCCGCCTGCGAGCGGGGCCAACTCGCCTACGCCGCCACGCTGCACGGGGTCCGCGACCGGGCCGACGAGGCGCGGGCCGCGCTCGGCCGGGCGGCGGCGCTGATCCCTCCGGGGGCGGCCGGGCGACCCCTGCTGGACTTCCGCCGGGGGCTGCTCGCCGAGAACCTGACCCGCTCCCCGCAGGCGGCCCGGGCCGCGTACCGGCGCGCGCACGCGGGCGCCACGGCCCATGGCGACCCGCTCCTGCTGTCCTTCACCTGGCGGCACCTCGCCGGACTGGCCCTGCGCGAGGGCGAGGTGGCGGAGGCCCGGCACGGCTTCACCGAATCCCTGCGCATCCGCGAGGAGTTGGGCTATCTGGTGGGCACGGCCCCCGCGCTGGCCTCCCTGGCGGACACGGAGGAGGAACCGGAGGCGTCCCGCCTGCGCGAGGAGGCCCGCCGCCTGTTCCGCCTCCTCGGCGGAGTCCCCACCTGGCTGTCCCACCACCTGACCCCCCCGACCCCGGGAGCGGCAACGGCGTAGGACCAACCCCACCGTCCCCGGGTGCGGCATCGCCGTAGGGTCAACCCCTCCGTCCCCGGGAGCGGGATCGCCGTAGGACCAACCCCACCGTCCCCGGGTGCGGGACACCCACCGGCCACACCGACCCCCCAGGGGCGCGGGGAACTGCGCGACCGGCCCCCACGGACCCGCACCCGGCAATCAACCGCAGCCACCCCCACGCCCCCCGAAGGGGCGCGGGGAACTGCGCGACCGGCCACAACGAACCCGCACCCGGGAGACGGCCTCAGACCGTCCCACCACCCGGCACCGCTCAGCCCGCGCCGGCGAAATGCCCCGCCACCAGCCCCCGCACGACCTCACAGTCCCCGGCACTCAACGCGTCCAGCAGCGCGAGGTGCTCCGCCGCGTCCGCCACCAGCCCGGCCCGCCCGGGCCGCCCGGCCCGTACCGGCGGCCACTGCGACCGCCGGTGCAGGTCCTCGGCGATCCGGACGAGCTGTTCGTTGCCCGCCAGGGCGAGCAGGGCCCGGTGGAACGCCCGGTCGGCCTCCCCGTACGTCGCCGGACAGCCGCACGCGGCCGCCCGGACCGTCTCCTCGGCGAGGGGCCGCAGCGCGGCCCACCGTTCGGCCGGCACCGTGCGGGCGAGCCGCAGTATCACCGGGACCTCGATCAGCGCGCGGACCTCGGCCAGTTCGGCCAGTTCCCGCGCCCCCCGCCGGACGACCCGGAAGCCGCGGTTGGGGACGACCTCGACGGCGCCCTCCAGGGTGAGCTGCTGCATGGCCTCCCGCACGGGCGTGGCGGAAACGCCGAAGCGTTCGCCGAGCGCCGGCGCCGAGTAGACCTCGCCCGGCCGCAGTTCGCCGGTGACCAGGGCGGTGCGCAGGGCGTCCAGGATCTGCCCGCGCACGGAGGAGCGCCGCACCGCGGCCCGCGGCCCCGGAACCGGCCGCTCGCCGTGGGGGTGCTCATCATGGGGGTGCTCACCGTGGGTGTGCTCGCCCCGCACCGTGCCCGGCACCACGGCGTCCCGTGACCGGACGGGAGCCTCCGCGCCGGCGGGACGCTGCTGCGCCGGCACCCGGGCGGCACGCGTGCCCGCGGAGCCCTGCACGCCCTGCTTCACGGGTCCTCCTGGCGGCTTGTCGGTACTTGGGTCATTAACGACGGGTTGTCACTGCTCCGTCAAGCACCTTAGGCGCACCGGGCGGCAGCGCAAACTCCGTCAGAATGAGTAAGGTAAGGCTTGCCTATGTATTCAAGTCCTGCCCCAGGACGTGTCGAAGGGTCGGTGGTCCCGCCATGCCCGCTGCGGCCTCGCCGCTCACCGCCGCGTACGACCGCCTGGGCGCGGCCCTGCCGGCGCTGACCGTGACCGAGCTGGGCCCGGACGGCCCCGCGCCCTCCGGCGAGGGCTGGACCAGCGCCGCCGGGCTGGCCGCCGGCGGGGCGGAGCTGGACGCGTTCCTGGCCTGGGACGCGGCCCAGGTGCAGCGCGACCACGGCCGGCCGGCCCGCCCCGACGTCGTCGCGAGCTTCGGCCTGCACCGCTACGCCTGGGCCGCCTGTCTACTGATCACCGTGCCGTGGTTCCTGCACCGCCGGGTGCCGCGGCTGCCCGTGACGCACGTCTCGTACCACCGCACGGCCGGCCGGATGGCCGTACGCCCGCCCGTCGCCCTCGCCTGCCTGCCCGGCGATCCGGCCGCCGCGCTGCCCGGCACGGTCGTCGTACCGGACGAGGAGGCTCTGCGGGCCCGGGTGCGGGCGGCCGTGGCCGAGCACCTGGAGCCGGTGCTGGACGCCTTCGGGCCCCGCGCCCGGCGGCGCGGGCGGGCTCTGTGGGGCATGGCGACCGACGAGGTCGTGGAGGGGCTGTGGTACGTCGCCCGGCTGCTCGGGGAGGACGAGGAGCGGCGGGCCGTGCGGGAGCTGGGGCTGCTGCTGCCCGGCGCGACCGGGCCCTACGCGGGTGCGGCGGCTTTCCGGATGCCGGCGGGTCCGGACGGGGCACCCCTGGCGACCCGGGTCCGGGCGAGCTGCTGCATGTTCTACACCGTCCGCCCCGAGGACATGTGCGCCACCTGTCCGCGCACCCGCGACGGCGAGCGGGCCGGCAAGGCGGCCTCTGCGGCCGCCGCTTGAGAGGCCGTCAGGTCCGCGGGGCGGCCGCGCGTCCACTAGGATCACCGCGACGGGAGCACGCTGTTCGCGGCGCACCTCCCGGACAGGTGTTTCACGATTTCCTCACCTGCCACGGGAACTTTCCGCGGGACCACCCGTACGGGTAGTCTTATTCGAACTCAACTCCCGCCCCTCACGCGGCAGTTCGAGCAGAAAGCCGTCTGCGGGCATCCCCTTGCACCTCCTTGGCGGCCTCTTGCCCCGAAACCCCTTGAGGGCCGCCGGGAGTGGGCCACTATGGCGGGCATTACGCCCTATCCCAATGCAAGGGACCCCTGATGAGATTGACCGACATATCGCTGAACTGGCTGCTTCCGGGCGCCGTGCTGCTCCTGGGCATGCTGGCGGCGGTGGCGGTGCTCGCGCGCGGCAAGCGCACCTCCGGGGAGAACGCGAGCGCGGACGACTCGTGGGAACGCACCGAGGAGCGCCGGCGGCGCAAGGAGGCCGTCTACGGCACGGCCTCCTACGTGCTCCTCTTCTGCTGCGCGGCGGTCGCGGCCGCCCTGTCCTTCCACGGGCTCGTCGGCTTCGGCGAGCAGAACCTGGGGCTGACCGACGGCTGGCAGTACCTGGTGCCGTTCGGTCTGGACGGTGCGGCGATGTTCTGCTCCGTGCTCGCGGTGCGCGAGGCCAGCCACGGTGACGCGGCCCTCGGTTCGCGGCTGCTCGTATGGATGTTCGCGGCGGCGGCGGCCTGGTTCAACTGGGTGCACGCGCCCCGGGGGGCCGGTCACGACGGCGCACCGCAGTTCTTCTCCGGCATGTCGCTGTCGGCGGCGGTGCTGTTCGACCGGGCGCTGAAGCAGACCCGCCGGGCCGCGCTGCGCGAGCAGGGCCTGGTGCCGCGTCCGCTGCCGCAGATCCGCATGGTCCGCTGGTTGCGCGCGCCCCGCGAGACCTACCGCGCCTGGTCGCTGATGCTCCTGGAGGGTGTGCGCAGCCTCGACGAGGCGGTCGAGGAGGCCCGCGAGGACAAGCGGCAGAAGGAGGCGAACCGCCAGCGCCGGCGCGACCAGCAGCGCGTGGAGCGTGCCCAGCTGAAGGCGATCAGCCGGGGTCACCGCGGGTTCGTCGGCCGGGGCGGCCGGCAGGTCGAGGTGCAGGCGGTGGAGCGCGGTCCGGCCCCGACGACCGCGGAGCCTGCCATATCGACCGCGGAGCAGCTGCCCGTCCGCGCCCGGCCCTCCCTTCAGCCGGTCCGCAGCGGAGCTGAGCCGGTGGCCGTCGACCTCACCGCGGAGGATGACACGATGGCCCTGCCGCGCCTGGACTCCCTGGAGCGCAAGCTGAAGGACCTGGAGCAGCAGTTCGGCTGACAGCCGGTCCGCGGGTGACCGCGCTACGGGGCGGGGGCGTGACCACACGGGTCACGCCCCCGCCCCGTTGCCGTCCCGCCGTCCGTGCCGCCGATGCCGTCACGCCGCCTCGGCACCGAGTTCGAACCACACCGACTTGCCCACCCCGTGCGGCCGTACCCCCCAGGCGTCGGCGAGGCACTCCAGCAGCACCAGGCCCCGGCCGTGCGTGTCGTCGTCCGGTCGCGGGGCGTGCGGCGCGGGTCTGCGGGCCACGAAGTCCCGTACCTCCACCCGTAGTCCGCCCGGTTCCACGACGGCCGTGAGGACGGCGTCGTCGTCGGTGTGGACGAGCGCGTTGGTGACGAGTTCGCTGGTGAGCAGCTCGGCGATCTCCGAGCGGCCCGGTTTGCCCCAGTGCCGCAGCAGTTCGCGCAGCTCCCGGCGGGCCTCCGGCACCGCCCTGAGGTCCGCCCGGACCAGCCTGCGCCTCAGTCGCTGCGCGTGTTCCGTGATGGTGGCGGCCCTTTCCCCCGCGGTCTCCCCCGTCTTCATCGAGGAGGCCCCGATGGTCACGGGACCGCCTCCTCGTGCCTGCCTCTTCATGACCCCCGCCCGCACGCCGCCGGTCCCTGCCCTTCCTGGTCGAACACGTTCACGGGGGGATGCTTGCCCAACAGGCTCCCGGGCAGTCCTGGGGTGTGCCCGATGACCGGTGGTTCGGCCACATCCGCACCCGGCCCCGCCCGGCCGCCGGACTCGGTCGCGGCCACGCCCCGGGCTCCTCGCACGTCGCTGGGCGCCACGGACGCCCCGCGACACCGGTCCGGCTCCGCCCGGCACCAGCTGTCGGTACGCCGTCACGCGGCGTGAAACTGGCCGAAAGACGCCCCCGGACCGGTCAAGGACGCGGCACGTTGCGCAGGTTGGAACGGGCCATCTGGAGCATCCGGCCCACTCCGCCGTCGAGCACGATCTTCGAGGCGGACAGGGCGAACCCGGTGACCATCTCCGAGCTGATCCGCGGCGGGATGGACAGGGCGTTGGGGTCGGTGACGACGTCCACCAGGGCCGGCCCCTTGTGCCGGAAGGCATCCTTGAGGGCGCCGGCGAGCTGCTTGGGCTTCTCCACCCGCACCCCGTGGGCACCGCACGCCCGGGCGACGGCGGCGAAGTCGGGGTTGGTGTTGGCGGTGCCGTACGAGGGCAGACCCGCCACCAGCATCTCCAACTCGACCATGCCAAGGGAGGAGTTGTTGAACAACACCACCTTGACCGGCAGGTCGTACTGCACGAGCGTCAGGAAGTCGCCCATCAGCATGGAGAATCCGCCGTCACCGGACATGGCCACCACCTGCCGGCGGCGGTCGGTGAACTGGGCGCCGATCGCCATGGGCAGCGCGTTAGCCATCGACCCGTGCGAGAACGAACCGATGATCCGGCGGCGGCCGTTGGGCGTGAGGTAGCGGGCCGCCCAGACGTTGCACATGCCGGTGTCCACGGTGAACACCGCGTCTTCCGCGGCGATCTCGTCCAGTACGGCGGCCACGTACTCGGGATGGATCGGGACGTGCTTGTCGACCTTCCGGGTGTACGCCTTGACCACGCCCTCCAGCGCGTCGGCGTGCTTCTTCAGCATCTTGTCGAGGAAGCGCCGGCCGGTCTTCTCCCGCACCCGCGGGATCAGGCAGCGCAGCGTCTCGCGGACGTCGCCCCACACCGCGAGGTCGAGCCGGGAGCGGCGGCCGAGCACCTCGGGCCGCACGTCGACCTGGGCGATCCGCACGTCGTCGGGCAGGAAGGCGTTGTACGGGAAGTCGGTGCCGAGCAGGATCAGCAGGTCGCACTCGTGGGTGGCCTCGTAGGCGGCGCCGTAACCGAGGAGACCGCTCATCCCCACGTCGAACTTGTTGTCGTACTGGATGAACTCCTTGCCGCGCAGGGCGTGGGCCACCGGCGACTTGATCTTCTCCGCGAACCGCATGACCTCGGGGTGGGCGCCGGCCGTGCCGCTGCCGCAGAACAGGGTGACCTTGCCGGCCGCGTCGATCATCTCCACGAGCCGGTCGATCTCGGCGTCACCGGGCCGGACGGTCGGCCGGGACGTGACGAGGGCGCTCCGCGGTGCCTTCTCCGGAGCGGGTTCACCGGCGATGTCGCCGGGCAGGGACACCACGCTCACGCCGCTGCGTCCGACCGCGTGCTGGATGGCGCTCTGGAGCAGCCGGGGCATCTGTTTCGGGCTGGAGATCAGCTCGCAGTAGTGGCTGCACTCCTGGAACAGCCGGTCCGGGTGGGTCTCCTGGAAGTAGCCGAGGCCGATCTCGCTGGACGGGATGTGCGAGGCGAGGGCCAGGACGGGGGCCATGGAGCGGTGGGCGTCGTACAGCCCGTTGATGAGGTGCAGATTGCCCGGTCCGCAGGAGCCGGCGCAGGCGGCCAGGCTGCCGGTGAGCTGGGCCTCGGCGCCGGCCGCGAACGCGGCGGTCTCCTCGTGCCGTACGTGGACCCAGTCGATGGCCGCGTTGCGGTGGACGGCATCCACCACCGGGTTGAGGCTGTCCCCGACGACACCGTAGAGACGGCGCACTCCGGCGCGGACGAGGATGTCCACGAACTGCTCGGCGACGTTCTGTTTGGCCATGGCGCGCCTCTGCCCCTTCGCTGTCCCGGGATAGCCGTCCCGGTCCATCAATCCACAGGGGCCGCGGTTACGCCTCCCACACGGCCGCCGCCGTACGGTCGTCGGCGTAGCCCTTCACCCGCACCTGGGCGTCGGCGAGGAACGCGGCGAGGCCGGGCGGGGTGCGCCCGGACCAGCGGCGGGCCAGGTAGGCGCACAGGGCGGGCTCGCCGCGCAGCGGTTCGGCCAGGCCCGCGGTGCACATCACCAGCGCGTCACCCGGTCGGGCTACCGAGGCACGGAAACGGAACGGCTCGCGGGGCGGCTCCGGCACGGCTCCCGGGGCGGGCTCGAACGGGCTCGGCGGGGCCGGGATGCCGAGGTCCATCGTCAGCCGGTCACCCTCGGGGGTGCGCTCCGGCCGCGAACCGCCGTCGGTGGCCGGGCTGCCCGTGCTCCCCGTGATGCCGTCGGGCGGCGTGACCGGCTCGATGTCCTGCCACACGCCGTCCCGTAACCGGAACAGGCCGCCGTCACCGACACCGAAGAAGACGCGCGTACGGCAGTCCGGGTCGGCGGGCAGCAGCAGACAGCGCAGGCTCGCCGTGTACTCCTCGGGGGCGACGCCCCGCTCGGCGGCACTCTCGCGCAGCCTGCCCATACCGCGGTCGGTCAGCCGGTGCAGGCCGGCCTTCAGATCGCCGCGCCGTGCCGTGCGGATGTCCTCCACGAGCCGCTGGTGACTGCGGCCCACGGCCCGGCCGATCCAGCGGCACGCCTCGGCCGCCGCCAGGTGCGCGCCGGGCGTGGACCGGGCGCCGGTGGCCATCGCGACGAGGACCAGCGCCTGTTCGCCGGCCCCGAAGCGCGCGGTGAGCAGCGCGTCCCGGCGCGGCTCGCCGCGGTAGCGCGCCGAGTCCCCGCGCGACGACACGGCCCGCAGCGTGCACGCCCCGTAGCGGGCACCGTCCAGCACGGTGTCCGCGACCAGCTCGTCCAGCCCGTCCGGGGCGGCGAGCGGGAGCGCGGTGGGTTCGGGGTCGTAGGTGGGAGGCCCGGAGCCGACGTGGTCGACATGATCGACGTGATCGACGTGATCGACGTGATCGACGGAAGAGCCGGTGGGGGCCGGCGGTGGGCCGGCAGCGGGGGTGAGGAAGGCGGGCGCGGGCTCCGGTGCGCAGGACGCGCCGTCCTCGCGGGACACGGCAGCGGCCGGGGGCGGGGGCGGGGTGGTGGCCCCGGGGGGCGCGGGCTGCGCGGGCTGTGGTGGTGTGGTGGGCGGGAACGGGTCGGCGGGAGCCGCGCGTTGGGGTGGGACCGGGGGCGCGGCCGGGGGCGCCGGGTGGCGGGGCGGCGGGTCCCGTCGGGCCACCGTGTTCCTCGCCGAGGTGAAGCGGTCGTCCAGGGAATCGGGCGCGGCCGTGGGGCCCGTGTCCTGGGTGGAGTCGTCGTACAGCTGACCCCACCAGTCGTCCTCGGAACGGGCGGGACTTCCCCCCTGCTGGCTCATGCTCCTGATTGTCCACCGCACGGGCGGTGGGGAAACGGGGCATCGGGAAAATTCGGTGTACCCGGCCGCACCGACGGCCTGGCGAGTGAGCGGGTGAACTGCCGTACGAACAAGGGGCGGACGACGGCCGCCCGATGTCCCTGACATGTTGCCTGTCCGGCGCTCAGTGGGTCAGGGCGCGGTGCACCGTGTCGGCGACCACGCTCATGCCGGCGTCGTTGAAGTGCAGGTGGTCGCCGGGGTCGTAGGCGGGCAGCAGGCGGGCGGGGACGGCCGGATCGCGTACGGCGGCGTCGGCGTCGGCGACCGCGTCGAAGACGCCGCCGCCCCGGATGAAGGCGTTCACCCGTCGTCGTACGGCCTCGCGGGCGGCGGACCAGGCGGGGTGGCCGCGGTACGGGGTGAGAGTGACCCCGACGACCCGGATACCGCGGGCGTGCGCCCGGGCGACGAGGGTGCGGTAGGCGGCGGCGTAGGCGGCCGGATCGCCCGCCTCCGGGGCGCCGTTGATGTCGTTGACGCCTTCCAGGACGACCAGTACCCGTACCCGGGGCAGGTCCAGCGCGTCGGCGTCCAGGCGGGCGAGGGCGCTGGGGCCGGTGCCGTCGCGCAGCAGCCGGTTGCCGGCGACACCGGCGTTGAGGACGCCGAACCGGTGTCCGCCCAGCCGCCGGGCGAGCCGGTCGGGCCAGCGGCGGTTGGTGCCGGGGGTGGAGCCGGTGCCGTCGGTGAGCGAGTCACCGAACGCGACGACGCTGCCCAGGGCGGTGCCGCGGACGTCGACGCCGGTGACGTAGTACCAGTGGCTGGTCGTCGCGGTGTACGCGGCGCCGTCCTCGTCGGCCGCTCGGCCGGCGCCGGTCCGGGCCAGGTAGCTGGTCTGTAGGGCGGTGCGGTGATAGGTGGCGGGCCCGGAGTCGTCCGGCGTGTACACGGTGACGAGCAGGTCGGCACCGGCCCGCACCGGCAGCGGCACCGGGTCGCTGACCGTGTCCGCGCCCGGCGGGACGGTGGTCCGCGGCGCGCCGTGGAAGGTGGCGGTGCGCAGGGTGCCGGGGACGGCGGCGGGGCCGGGCGCCCGGCGCAGCGCGACGGTGACCGCGCCCAGGCGCAGCGGCTCGGTGCCGAGCCGGTTGCTGAGCCGGACGCGGACGGCTGTGCCGCCGATGCCGAGGTGGACGACGTTGCGGACGGCGGCGCCGGGCAGCGGGGCGGTCGTACCGGAGGGCGCGGTCTCCCAGGCACCGGTCCAGGGCAGCGCGGCGGGCTCGGCGACGGCCGGTGCCGTCAGACCGGGCACCAGCGCCGCCAGCACGACCGCGAGAACCCGTACGACCGTGCGCATCCGTGTCCGCCCTTCCCCGTCACCCGCCGCAGGCGACCGTGCCACACGACCGGCCCGCGCCACGGGAACGCCGACGCCGATCCACCCGCTCGGCGTAACGAGGTCCGCGCTTGCCGCGCCGGGCGCCGCGGCCGCGGCCGGTGCAGGAGCGTACGAGCGGGGACGGAGGCGGCGCCGCTGAGACGACGGGGCAACGGCCACCGAGCGACCATGCGGGCCCCGCCGACGCTAACGGCCGGGCGGGGGGGCGCCGGTCGGCGGGGCCGTCTCACCGAGGGTGGTGGCGGTGGGGACACCGGGACCGCCGGTGCGGCGGGTGCGGCGGGACCACCCGGGGCACCGGGCACCGAGACCGCCGGAACCGCCGGGACTGCCGGAACCGCCGGGACCGCCGGGACCGCCGGGACCGCCGGGACTGCATGGTCGCCGGGACGGCGCGGGGGGCCGATGCCGCTGGCGCGGCGGGGATGGCCGGATGGCCGGATGGCCGGATGGCCGGATGGCCGGATGGCCGGATGGCCGGATGGCCGGATGGCCGGATGGCCGGATGGCCGGATGGCC